>NZ_JAHBDN010000010.1:0-3368 GCF_019956445.1 Pseudomonas sp. BF-R-19 | reverse complement strand
CAAGCACTCAGGCAGCAACGTGACTTGCGTCCGAGCCTCACCTTCAATGAATCGCTTCATGATCGCCCCCAATACGATCTAGACGATCAGAAGGTTAGACAAACACTGGCGTTTTCACACAGCCTGGGTCGTTTTCTGCCCTTCGTGACAGGCAACGATCGGCCAAAAAGCTGCCGTTGCCGCTCATGACGATCTACTAATGGCCACTCGCTTGCGGTCGTCTCTTGTGCGTGCATTGGTCAACCGGATGCAAACGGTGGTCACCACGCATGCAAATGCCTGTTCAGTAGCAATGCAATCTGGTGGTCATGTGCGATGCAATTACGCGCTTTAACATCGCCATGCACAATCCCGGATCAAAGGTCACGGTTTGTCATGAAGTGAAAAAGCGTTGTCGTCAAATGAAATGTTGGCCACTCCCCCGTCTATAGACTGCTCCTCAAGATCTGTGCGGTCTGCCCTGCCCTTCTGCGGCTCGCCCGCCCGGCCGGCACACAACCCGATCGCTTGCCAGCAGCCCTATAACGTCCGGGCGCCCGTCTTGGGTGCCTTACCGGAGTGTCACAATGAACAAGAAAGATAAAGACCTCTCCCAGCAATCTGCCATGCACACGTTGAGCCTGAATCCGGCGTTCGGTCCTCGCGGGCGCGACCTGCTCGGCACCGCCCGCATGGTCCTGCGACAAGTGTTGAAGCAACCTGTGCATAGCGCTCGGCATATGGCTGCATTCGGCGTTGAGCTGAAAAACGTCCTGCTCAACCGCTCGCAGCTCGAGCCAGCGGCCGCAGACAAGCGCTTCGACGAGCAGACCTGGCGGCACAACCCGCTGTACCGTCGCTACATGCAGACTTACCTGGCCTGGTGCCAGGAGATGAACGACTGGATCAGCACCAGCAACCTTAGCGAACAGGACGCTCAGCGTGGTCAGTTCGTCATTGGCCTGCTGACCGAGGCGATGGCGCCGACCAACACCTTGGCCAACCCGCTAGCGCTCAAGCGCTTCTTTGAAACCGGCGGCAAGAGCGTTCTGGATGGCTTCTCGCAGTTGACCCGGGACCTGATCGAAAACGGCGGCATGCCCAGCCAGGTGGACAAGACGACTTTCGAGGTGGGCCTCAACCTGGGCATCACCGAAGGCGCGGTGGTGTTTCGCAATGAGTTGCTGGAGTTGATCCAGTACAAGCCCCGTACCGAGCGGGTACAGGCGCGTCCGTTGTTGGTGGTGCCGCCACAGATCAACAAGTTCTACCTGTTTGATCTGACGCCGGAAAAGAGCCTGATCCGTTTTCTCCTCGACAGCGGTATCCAGACCTTCGCCATCAGTTGGCGCAATCCGGGCAAGGCACAGCGTGAATGGGGGTTTTCCAGCTACATAGAAGCCCTGAAGGAAGCGATCGACGCAGTTCTTGCAATAACCGGCAGTGCTGACCTGAACACCTTCGGAGCCTGTTCCGGTGGCTGCACCATGTCCTCGCTGTTGGGTCACTACGCCGCACTGGACGAGAAAAAGATCAATGCCTTTACCCTGGCGGTCAGCATGTTGGACATACGCCCCGACACCCAGGTCGGGCTGTTTGCCGACGAGAAGACCCTGGAGGCAGCCAAGCGTCGTTCCTGGCAGGCTGGCGTGCTGGAGGGCCGCGAGCTGGCCAAAGTCTTCGCCTGGATGCGCCCCAATGACTTGATCTGGAGTTACTGGATCAACAACTACCTGCTCGGCAAAGAGCCGCCGGCATTCGATGTCCTCTACTGGAACAACGACACCACCAACCTGCCAGCCACGCTGCACGGCGAATTCATTGATATGTATCAGACCAATCCGTTCGCCCGCGCCGGTGCCCTGGAGGTCTGTGGCACACCGATAGACCTCAGTCAGGTCACCAGTGACTTCTACTGCATCGCAGGCCTGAGCGATCACATTACCCCGTGGGACGCCTGCTACCGCTCCATGCATCTGTTTGGCGGTCAGGGCGAGTTCGTGGTGTCCAACAGCGGGCATATCCAGAGCATCCTCAACCCGCCGGGCAACCCCAAGGCACGCTTCATGACCGGCAGTAACCTGCCAGTCGAGGCTCAGGAGTGGATGGAAGCTGCCAGTCAACAGCCGGGTTCCTGGTGGCCCCACTGGCAGGCGTGGCTGCAGGCACGCTCGGGCGATCGCAAAAAGGCTCCCGCAAAACTGGGCAACAGGGCTTATGCCGCTGCTGAGGCTGCGCCGGGTACCTACGTGCACATGCGCTGAACCTGCAGTCATCGGATCTGTGCCAGCTACGACAGGCTGCTTTGGGTCGACTGCAGCCCTTCGTGACGGGCAGGTATCGGCCGATTGTGTTGAAAAAGTAGCTCCCCTGTCTGGCCTGCGGCAAAATCTCTGCATTGGCCAGCAGGGAAGCACGCAACATGATGGGACAGTTATCGAGTGGGCAGGAGCGACTGTTTTACTCGTTCAACCTTGAAGATCACATCCCCGCCAATCACCTTCTGCGCAGCATTGATCGGTGTCTCGATCTGAACGATCTGCGCCATTACCTCGCCGATTTCTATAGCCCGATTGGGCGTCCGTCGATTGATCCCGAACTGATGATTCGCATGCTGATCGTGGGCTATTGCTACGGCATTCGCTCAGAGCGGCGGTTGTGCGAAGAGGCCCATTTGAGCCTGGCGTATCGCTGGTTCTGCCGGTTAAGCCTTGAAGATGAAGTCCCCAATCACTCGACCTTTTCCAAGAATCGACATGGCCGTTTTCGGGACAGTAATCTGTTTCGCTGGTTGTTCAATGAAGTGCTGCGTCGCTGCATGGACGCAGGTCTGGTCAAGGGCGAAGGCTTTGCCGTGGACGCCAGCATCATCAAAGCGGATGCGAGTCGGCAGCGCGGCGTACCGGGTGATGAACAGGTCAACTGGAGCGATCCGGCCCTGAGCACCCGCGCCGTGCGTGAGTACCTTGAGGCACTTGATGAAGAGGCTTTGGCCGAAACGCTACCGAAGCGACTATCGCTGACGGATCCTCAGGCTCACTGGACCGCTGCTCCAGGCGGCCCAGCGTTCTACGCTTATTCCACGAATTATCTGATCGATACCGAGCACGGCGTCATCGTGGATGTGGAACCCACACCGGCTCATCGCACGGCCGAGGTCGAGAGCACCAAGACCATGATCGATCGCGTTGATGCGCAGTTCGACATCAAGCCGGAACGCCTCATCGGCGATACCGCGTACGGCACCGCGCCGATGCTGGCCTGGATGGTGGAGGAAAAAGACATCGAGCCACATGTGCCGGTGTGGGATAAAACTGAGCGCAAGAACGACAGCTTTTCGAGTAACGATTTCCACTGGAATGAAGAGGCCGAGGAATACCGCTGCCCAG
>NZ_JAHBDN010000009.1:0-4346 GCF_019956445.1 Pseudomonas sp. BF-R-19 | reverse complement strand
AAGTGATTATTTTCAGAAGTTTTCAAAGTTTCCTTTGCAACTTCAACCACTTGCGCTTCAGATCTCTCATCAGCGGGAGGCGAATTCTACAGCGTTACACGCTGCTGTCAACACCTCTTTTTCAACTTCTTCTTGGCTTCGATGAACTGAAGCAACTTGCTGCCGAAAACTGCGTAACTCTTTGTTTACCAAGGAGTTTTCCGTTTCGACTGCGCCGGAAGTGGGGCGAATTATAGACACCTGAAATCTGCCGTCAAGCACTGATTTAGGTTTTCTATCAATAACCTGTAGAAAGCAGCAAAACGCCCCAAAGGGAGCCTATATAGAGGAGCCGAAACACCCCTCTATATAGAAGAGTCCTATCAGAGAACGCCCGAAGCCTTGAATGCGGACACCGCCCCGGCATCCAGGCCCAACACCCGCTGCAAAACTTCCAGCGTGTGCTCACCTAGCAGAGGAGGTGCAAAACGGTACTCCACCGGCGTTTCCGACAGTCGAATCGGACTCGCCACCTGAGGCACCATCCCGGCCAGCGCATGCGGCAGCTCGATAGCCAACCCACGCGCCTTCACCTGAGGGTCGGCAAACATCTGCGCCACGTCATTGATAGGCCCGCACGGCACGCCAGCCCGCTCCAGCTGCGCCACCCACTCAGAGGTAGTCTTGAACACCGTTGCCTGGCGGATCAGCGGAATCAGTACTGCCCTGTTTGCCACCCGCAGCTTGTTGGTCGCAAAACGCGGATCGTCCGCCCACTGCGGCTGCCCGGCCACTTCCGCGAACTTGCGGAACTGCCCATCGTTGCCGACGGTAAGGATGAAATCGCCATCCGCCGTAGGAAAATCCTGATAAGGCACGATGTTCGGATGCGCATTGCCCAGGCGTTTAGGCGCATTGCCTGTCGTCAGGTAGTTCATAGCCTGGTTGGCCAGACAAGCCACCTGCACGTCCAGCAGTGCCATATCGATATGCTGACCACCGCCGTCGTGGTCCCGATGCGCAAGCGCAGCCAGGATCGCGACAGTCGAATACAGCCCGGTCAGGATGTCCGTCAGCGCCACGCCCACCTTCACCGGCCCCGCGCCTTCTTCGCCTTCAGGTCGCCCCGTCAGGCTCATGAGGCCGCCCAGCCCCTGGATCATGAAGTCATAACCCGCACGCTTGGCGTAAGGACCGGTCTGGCCGAACCCGGTGATCGAGCAATAGATCAGATCCGGATTGATCGCCTTCAGCGACTCATAGTCCAGGCCATAAGCCGCCAGACCGCCGACCTTGAAGTTCTCGATCAGGATGTCCGACTTGGCCGCCAACTCACGCACCAGCTTCTGCCCTTCAGGGCGCGTGAAGTCGATGGTGACTGACTGCTTGTTGCGATTGGCCGACAAGTAATAGGCGGCCTCACTGGTGTTCTCGCCATAAGCGTCTTTAAGGAACGGTGGCCCCCAGGCACGCGTGTCATCGCCGTTACCCGGACGCTCGACCTTGATCACTTCAGCGCCAAGGTCGGCCAGGATCTGCCCGGCCCAAGGCCCGGCCAGCACCCGCGATAAATCCAGTACCCGTAGATGCGATAGCGCGCCCATGGACGTTCTCCTTAATAGAACGCCTGGAGGCCGGTTTGCGCACGACCGAGGATCAGCGCATGGACGTCATGAGTACCTTCATAGGTGTTCACTACTTCCAGGTTGACCAGGTGACGCGCAACACCGAATTCATCGGAGATACCGTTGCCGCCCAACATATCGCGAGCCATGCGCGCGATGTCCAGGGACTTGCCGCAAGAGTTGCGCTTCATCATCGAAGTAATTTCGACTGCAGCGGTCCCTTCGTCCTTCATACGACCCAGACGCAGGCAGCCTTGCAGCGCCATGGTGATTTCAGTCTGCATGTCGGCCAGCTTCTTCTGGATCAACTGGGTGGCGGCCAGCGGGCGACCGAACTGTTGACGATCCAGGGTGTACTGGCGAGCGGTGTGCCAGCAGAACTCGGCTGCACCCAGCGCACCCCATGAGATGCCGTAACGTGCCGAGTTGAGGCAAGTGAAAGGACCTTTCAGACCACGGACGTCCGCGAAGATGTTCTCTTCCGGCACAAACACGTTGTCCATCACGATTTCACCGGTGATCGATGCCCGCAGGCCCACCTTGCCGTGAATAGCCGGAGCGCTCAGACCTTTCCAGCCTTTCTCCAGCACGAAGCCGCGAATGTCACCGGCATCGTCCTTGGCCCAGACCACGAACACATCGGCGATCGGGCTGTTGGTGATCCACATCTTGCTGCCGGTGAGGCTGTAGCCGCCTTCGACTTTGCGCGCACGACTGATCATCGCGCCCGGGTCGGAGCCGTGGTTAGGCTCGGTCAGGCCGAAGCAGCCGATCCACTCGCCCGATGCCAGCTTCGGCAGGTACTTCTGCTTCTGCGCTTCGGTACCGAATTCATTGATTGGCACCATCACCAGCGAGGACTGCACGCTCATCATCGAGCGATAACCGGAGTCGATGCGCTCGACTTCACGGGCGATCAGGCCGTAGCTGACATAGTTCAGGCCGCTGCCACCGTACTGCTCGGGGATGGTTGCACCCAACAGGCCGATCTCGCCCATTTCGCGGAAGATCGCCGGATCGGTCTTCTCATGGCGGAAAGCTTCAAGAATGCGCGGCGCAAGGCTCTGCTGAGCAAACTGCGCAGCCGTGTCGCGAATCATGCGTTCTTCTTCAGTGAGCTGTTGATCCAGCAGCAGGGGATCGATCCAGTTGAAGCTAGCTTTACCGCCCATGAGTGTGTCCTCTCGAATCGGGTCAAATAACGTGGACTGATCCTAGGCCCGGATCGGCGCTACGGCAAACGAGGATTTTGCATACTGTTGTGCTAATTTCTCACTCCGAAACGTCGCGAAAGAGCATTTATGCGATGTATTAGTGAGGTTGACGTACATGCGCAGAAAGATACCCAGCACCACCGCCCTGATCAGCTTCGAGGCCGCGGCGCGCCACGAGAGCTTCACCAAGGCCGCCCAGGAACTTTCGCTGACCCAAGGGGCGATTTGTCGACAGATCGCCAGCCTTGAAGAGTTCCTCAGCGTGGAACTGTTCCGACGCTCGCGGCGCGGAGTCAAGCTGACGGAAGCTGGTCTCTCGTACAGCCGACGAGTGGCCACTCAACTCGACGCGGTTGAGCGCGACACCTTGTCAGTCATGGGCCAGCAAGGCACCAACGTGATCGAATTGGCCGTAGTTCCGACCTTCGGCACCCAATGGCTGCTGCCGCGACTCAAGGACTTCCAGCAAAAACACCCGGAGGTGACGGTCAACCTGACCAACCGCACGCGGCCGTTCCTGTTCGCCGACACTGATTTTGATGCCGCCATCTACTTCGGTGACGCCGATTGGTCGGGTACAGAATCCCACAGGCTGATGGGTGAAAATCCGATGCCCGTTTGCAGCCCCAACCTGCTCGGAAACAAAACCAGTCTGACGCCCGGCGAAATCGCCGACTTACCTCTTCTGCAACAAACCACCCGCCCCTATGCCTGGCGCCAATGGTTCGACTCCCAACACCTGAATGTCCCGCGAGACATGACAGGCCCCCGCTACGAGCTATTCTCCATGCTCGCCCAAGCGGCCATGCACGACATGGGCATTGCCCTGATTCCGCCATTCCTGATTCAAAGGGAGTTGAAAGAGAAACGCCTGGTGATCGCCAACCCGCAAGCACTGTCCAGCATCAAGGCTTACTACCTGATGATTCCTGAGCGAAAGGTCGAATCCGCGTCTTTAAGGGCATTTCGTGACTGGCTGGTAAATCAGGCGCACAGCTACAGCCTAGAGGGATAAAGGCTATCCAAGGTTACCTGACCCCGTAGTCAGCAATATCAAAGCCCTACAGATATACGTATTTGTCGCATACCAGCAAACTGTATCGAAAAGTCGTACAAACGTCCCACAAGCGCCTTATGACGCGGCTTTGCGCCACTATTTCGAGGCGATGCCGCATCATTCATACGGCCGATGTGTAAATTCTTCAATTTCGGCCAGAATCCTTGAAAAGCACGGTCTGCAAGGGGTTGAGCCGGCTGGTTGCGACATTCGGTCACGGGGTGACTTGTAGTTAATTTTCCGTCACCCGTCATAATCCCTTGAAGGGCACAAAGTTCGCCTGCAAAATGCCGCGCCCCGCCCTGATTTGGCGGGATCGTGCTGATCGGCCGCCCCAGCCGCACCATCCGTAGTGCATGGGTTTACTCAATAAGATCACGCAGGAGATTTGACGTGCACATTGGTGTTCCTCTCGAAACCCAGACCGGTGAAACACGGGTTGCTGCAACCCCGGAAACCATCAAGAAGCTG
>NZ_JAHBDN010000008.1:0-4434 GCF_019956445.1 Pseudomonas sp. BF-R-19 | reverse complement strand
GTTGTGTTGAATGTGTCGCCGCCTTCGCGAGCAAGCCCGCTCCCACATGGTCCGTCGTGCAGACAAACATCCCAATGGACAGTCGGCTGTATCAGGCCAATGATGAAGGTCAGTGGCCTCCAGCGGGAGTCATGAACCGATGAACATTCTCTACGATGAACGCGTTGACGGCGCCCTGCCCGACGTCGACAAACAGGCGCTGTTGCAGGCCCTGCAAACCCGCTTGCCGAATCTGGAAGTCCTGCATCAGCGCGAGGAACTCAAGCCCTACGAATGCGACGGACTGTCGGCCTATCGCACCACGCCGATGCTGGTGGTGCTGCCCCGATACATCGACGAAGTCCAGGGGGTGCTGCAGGTCTGCCATGAACTGCACGTCCCCGTCGTGGCCCGTGGCGCCGGCACCGGCTTGTCCGGCGGTGCGCTGCCCCTGGAGAAAGGCGTGCTGTTGGTGATGGCGCGCTTCAACAACATCCTGCACATCGACCCTGCCGCCCGTACTGCGCGGGTTCAGCCCGGCGTACGCAATCTGGCGATCTCCCAGGCGGCGGCACCGTTCGGCCTGTATTACGCGCCGGACCCTTCCTCGCAAATCGCCTGCTCCATCGGCGGCAACGTCGCGGAAAATGCCGGTGGCGTGCACTGCCTGAAGTACGGCCTGACCGTGCACAACGTGCTCAAGGTCGACATCCTCACCGTCGATGGCGAGCACCTGAGCCTGGGCTCCAACGCCCTCGACGCCCCCGGTTTCGACTTGCTGGCGCTGTTCACCGGGTCCGAAGGCCTGCTCGGGGTGATCACCGAGGTCACGGTCAAGCTGCTGCCCAAGCCGCAGACCGCCAAAGTGCTGCTGGCGGCGTTCGATTCCGTGGAAAAAGCCGGGCGCGCGGTCGGCGACATCATTGCCGCCGGCATCATCCCCGGCGGCCTGGAAATGATGGACAACCTGGCGATCCGCGCCGCCGAGGACTTCATCCACGCCGGTTATCCGGTGGATGCCCAGGCCATACTGCTGTGCGAACTCGATGGCGTTGAAGCCGATGTCTCGGATGACTGCGACCGGGTGCGCCAGGTGCTGCAACAGGCCGGCGCCATCGAGGTGCGCCAGGCCAGGGACGACGCCGAGCGCGTGCGTTTCTGGGCCGGGCGCAAAAATGCCTTCCCGGCGGTGGGCCGCCTGTCGCCGGACTACTACTGCATGGACGGCACCATTCCCCGCCGCGAACTGCCCGGCGTGCTGAAGGCCATCGCCGAGCTCTCGAACGAATACGGCCTGCGGGTGGCCAACGTGTTCCATGCCGGCGACGGCAACATGCATCCGCTGATCCTGTTCGACGCCAATCAACCCGGTGAACTCGATCGCGCCGAAGCCCTGGGCGGCAGGATTCTGGAGTTGTGCGTGAAGGTCGGCGGCAGCATCACCGGTGAACACGGCGTGGGCCGCGAGAAGATCAACCAGATGTGCGCGCAGTTCAACAGCGATGAGCTGACCCTGTTCCATGCCGTCAAGGCCGCCTTCGACCCCGGTGGCCTGCTCAACCCCGGCAAGAATATTCCGACCCTGCACCGCTGCGCCGAATTCGGTGCCATGCACATACACGGCGGTCAATTGCCCTTCCCTGAGCTGGAGCGTTTCTGATGCGCAGCCCTGAAGATTTCGATGACAGCCAGTCACTGCTGGAACAGGTCAATCAGGCGCTGGAAAACGCCACGCCGTTGCGCATCCAGGGTTCCAACAGCAAAGCCTTTCTCGGCCGCACCACGGCCGGGGAAATTCTCGATACCCGCGCGCACCGGGGCATCGTCAGTTACGACCCGACTGAACTGGTGATCAGCGCCCGTTGCGGCACGCCGTTGTCGCAGCTGGCGCAGGTGCTGGACGCCGCGCAACAGATGCTGCCCTGCGAGCCACCGTCCTTTGGCGACGGCGCCACCGTCGGCGGCATGATCGCCTGTGGGCTGTCCGGGCCTCGGCGCCCGTGGTCCGGTTCGGTGCGGGATTTCGTCCTCGGCACGCGGGTCATCACCGGCCACGGCAAGCTGTTGCGCTTCGGTGGCGAGGTGATGAAAAACGTCGCCGGCTACGACCTGTCGCGCCTGATGGCCGGCAGTTACGGCAGCCTCGGGCTGATCGCCGAAGTTTCCCTCAAAGTGCTGCCAAAACCCCGGCAGTGCCTGAGCATCAGCCTGGAAATGGACGCCGAACGGGCTTTGTTGCGCCTGGCGGAATGGGGCCAGCAGCCGTTGCCGATCAGCGCGGCCTGTCACGACGGTTCACGCCTGCACCTGCGGCTTGAGGGCGGTGAGGGATCGGTGGCGGCGGCCCATGAGCGCCTCGGGGGCGAGCGGCTGGAGGCTTGCTGGTGGGACGATCTCAACGAGCAGCGCTTGAGTTTCTTCGATCAAGACCAACCGCTTTGGCGCCTGTCCTTGCCGCACAACACGCCGCTCCTGTCGCTGCCGGGGCGCCAGTTGATCGACTGGGGGGGCGCCCAGCGCTGGCTGAAATCCGATGCCGATGCAGCGTACATCCGCCAGGTCGTCGACGAGGTCGGCGGCCATGTCACCTGTTTCAGCCACGGTCTGACCGACAGCCCCTTCCATCCGCTGCCCCCGGCGCTGATGCGTTATCACCGCAACCTGAAACAACAACTCGATCCACGGGGCATCTTCAACCCCGGACGCCTGTACGCGGAGCTTTGAACCATGCAGACGACCTTGAGTGAAACCGCCAGCCATTTGCCCCGCGCCGCAGAAGCCGAAAGCATCCTGCGCACCTGCGTGCACTGCGGGTTCTGCAATGCCACGTGCCCGACCTATCAATTGCTCGGCGATGAACTGGACGGACCGCGGGGCCGCATCTACCTGATCAAGCAAGTGCTGGAAGGCAACGACGTCACGCAAAAGACCCAACAGCACCTGGACCGCTGCCTGTCGTGCCGCAACTGCGAAACCACCTGCCCGTCGGGCGTCGACTACCACAACCTGCTGGACATCGGTCGCGCGGTGGTCGATGCAGCGGTACCGCGCCCGCTCGGTCAGCGCCTGTTGCGCGAAGGGTTGCGGCAGACCGTGCCGCATCCGGATTTGTTTAAAAGCCTGGTCAATAGCGGCCAGGTGTTCCGCGCGCTGCTGCCCGGCACCCTGCAAAGCAAATTGCCGCGCAATGTCTACCCAGCCAAGCCGCGACCCACGACCCTGCGTGAGCGTCAGGTGCTGATGCTCGAAGGTTGCGTGCAGCCCAGCCTGTCTCCCAACACCAATGCCGCGGCGGCGCGGGTGCTGGACCGTTTGGGGATCAGCGTCATCGCGACCCGCGAAGCCGGTTGCTGCGGCGCCGTGGACTACCACCTGGACGCCCAGGCCGCCGGCCTCGATCGCGCCCGACGCAACATCGACGCGTGGTGGCCGGGCATCGAAAAAGGTGCCGAGGCGATTGTGCAGACGGCCAGCGGTTGCGGCGCCTTCATCAAGGATTACGGCCACCTGCTCGCCAGCGATCCGGCCTATGCCGACAAGGCGAAAAAGGTCAGTGCGCTGGCCCGGGAC
Organism: Pseudomonas sp. BF-R-19; assembly: GCF_019956445.1. NCBI lineage: Bacteria > Pseudomonadati > Pseudomonadota > Gammaproteobacteria > Pseudomonadales > Pseudomonadaceae > Pseudomonas > Pseudomonas sp. BF-R-19. Next base: position 885 of record NZ_JAHBDN010000008.1, on the reverse strand, counting down.
CTGGTGGAGGTGTTGCGCGACGAACCGCTGGAAAAACTCGGCATCCACGCCTCGCAACGCCTGGCCTTCCATTGCCCCTGTACCTTGCAGCACGGGCAGAAACTCGGTGGTGCCGTGGAAGCGCTGCTGACCGGACTCGGTTTCAACCTGACCTCCGTTCCCGACGGACACCTGTGCTGCGGTTCGGCGGGCACCTATTCGCTGACCCAGCCCGAACTGTCGCGGCAACTGCGCGACAACAAGCTCAACGCCCTGGAAAGCGGCCATCCCGAGGTCATTGTCACGGCCAACATCGGCTGCCAGTCGCACCTCGACGGCGCGGGGCGAACTCCGGTGCGGCACTGGATCGAACTGGTCGAAGCCGCCCTGCCTTAACCGAACCCTGGAGATGCCCATGAACAGCAAAGCCGTCCTGAGCCAGGCCGAAGTCGGCCAGATCATCAAAGCTGCCCGCGCCGAAGCACAGGCCAATCAATGGGCCGTGACCATAGTGGTGGTCGATGACGGCGGCCACCCGCTGGCCCTCGAACGCCTCGACGGCTGCGCGCCCGGCAGTGCCTACATCGCCACCGAAAAGGCGCGCACTTCAGCCCTCGGGCGGCGCGAATCGAAAAGCTATGAAGACATGGTCAACGCCGGGCGCTACGCTTTCCTTTCAGCACCCTTGCTGACTTCGCTTGAGGGTGGCGTGCCGATTGTCTTCGATGGCCAGGTGATTGGTGCCATCGGCGTGTCAGGCGTCAAGCCCGGGCAGGATGCGCAGGTGGCCAAGGCTGGGGCGCAGTGCGTGAAATGAACAGAATGCACATCAAACATCCACCATTGCCCCCATGTGGGAGCGAGCTTGCTCGCGATGGCGGAGTGTCATTCAACATAGATGTCGAC
>NZ_JAHBDN010000007.1:0-4546 GCF_019956445.1 Pseudomonas sp. BF-R-19 | reverse complement strand
TCGACAGCGGGGCGCCGGAGTTGCGCGCCGACTCGCGCTACAACCGCGACAACGCCTACATCACCCAGCATTACGCGCTGTCCAGCGACCTGTTCGCGGTGATGATCAAGACCGCGCCGGAAGGCTGCCTGAACTACAAGACCCTGGTCCTCGCCGATCGCCTGGCCTGGGAGCTGCAACAGTATCCGGGCGTGCAGGCGACCGCGTCCTTGGTCAACGCGGTACGCCAGATCACCGCCGGCACCTACGAAGGCAACCCCAAGCTCAACAGCATCCAGCGCAACCAGGACGTGCTGAACTACGCCGCCCAGCAAGCCTCGGTCAACTCGCCGGAGCTGTTCAACACCGATTGTTCGCTGATGCCGGTGATCACCTTCCTCAAGGATCACAAGGCCGAGACCCTGGACGCGGTGGTGGCGATTGCCGACCAGTTCGCCAAGGACAACAGCACCGCGGATCGCCAGTTTCTATTAGCTGCTGGCACTGCGGGCATAGAGGCGGCGACCAACATCGTGGTCCGCGAATCCAACCGCACCATGCTGCTGTACGTCTACGCGGCGGTGACGCTGTTCTGCCTGATCACCTTTCGCAGCTGGCGCGCCACGCTGGTGGCCCTGTTGCCGCTGGTGCTGACCTCGATCCTCTGCGAAGCCTTGATGGTGGCCATGGGTATCGGCGTGAAGGTCGCGACCCTGCCGGTGATCGCCCTCGGGGTGGGTATCGGCGTGGACTACGCCTTGTACCTGCTCAGCGTGCAGTTGCACTTCCAGCGCCAGGGCCTGCCTTTGTCCCAGGCCTACCGCAACGCCGTGTCCTTCACCGGCCGCGTGGTCGGGCTGGTGGGCATCACCCTCGCCGCGGGCGTGGTGTGCTGGGTCTGGTCGCCGATCAAGTTCCAGGCCGACATGGGCATCCTGCTGACCTTCATGTTCCTGTGGAACATGCTCGGCGCGCTGATCCTGATTCCGGCCCTGTCCTACTTCCTGCTGCGCGAACGGGCCCCTCAGCCCGGTTCTGTCGCGGCAACCGAAAACGCTGAATCCACTGAACGTCCCGGCATGCCGCATGCCGTGACCACTTCCGAGTAAGCCAAGATGTCTGATTACAAAGCTCCCTTGCGCGACATGCGCTTCGTCCTCAACGAGGTTTTCCAGGTGTCCCGGCTCTGGGCGCAATTGCCCGGCCTGGCCGATGTGATCGATGAAGAGACCGCCGCCGCCATCCTCGAAGAGGCCGGCAAGATCAGCGCCGAAGTGATCGCGCCACTGAACCGCGCCAGTGACGAACAGGGCTGCACCTGGAACGACGGCGCGGTCACCGCCCCGGACGGTTTTGCCCAGGCCTATCAAGCCTTCGCCGAAGGCGGTTGGGTGGGTGTCGGCGGTGATCCGCAGTACGGCGGCATGGGCATGCCCAAGGCGATTTCGGCGCAGGTCGAAGAGATGGTCAACGCGGCCAGCCTGTCGTTCGGTCTGTACCCGATGCTGACCGCCGGCGCCTGCCTGTCGATCAAGGCCCACGCCAGCGAAGAACTGAAAGCCACCTATTTGCCGAACATGTACGCCGGCACCTGGACCGGTTCGATGTGCCTGACCGAAGCCCATTCCGGTACCGACCTGGGCCTGATCCGCACCAAGGCCGAACCCCAGGCTGACGGCAGCTACACCATCAGTGGCAGCAAGATCTTCATCACCGGTGGTGAGCACGACCTGACCGAAAACATCATCCATCTGGTGTTGGCGCGCCTGCCCGATGCACCGGCCGGGCCGAAAGGCATCTCGCTGTTCCTGGTGCCGAAAGTGCTGGTCAACGCCGACGGCTCGCTGGGTGAAAACAACGCGCTGTCCTGCGGCTCCATCGAACACAAGATGGGCATCAAGGCCTCCGCCACCTGCGTGATGAACTTCGACGGCGCCACCGGCTGGATCGTCGACGCACCGAACAAAGGCCTGGCGGCCATGTTCACCATGATGAACTACGAGCGTCTGGGCGTGGGCATCCAGGGCCTGGCCCAGGGCGAGCGCTCGTACCAGAACGCCGTCGCCTACGCCCGTGACCGCCTGCAAAGCCGTGCACCGACCGGCGCGCAGCACAAGGACAAGGCGGCCGACCCGATCATCGTGCACCCGGACGTGCGCCGCATGCTGCTGACCATGAAAGCCTTGAACGAAGGCGGCCGTGCGTTCTCCAGCTACGTGGCCCTGCAACTGGACATCGCCAAGTACAGCGAAGACGCCCCGACACGCCAGCGCGCGCAGGACCTGGTGTCGCTGCTGACCCCGGTGGCCAAGGCCTTCCTCACCGACATGGGCCTGGAAACCACCCTCCACGGCCAGCAGGTCTTCGGCGGCCACGGCTACATCCGTGAGTGGGGCCAGGAGCAACTGGTGCGCGACGTGCGCATCACCCAGATCTACGAAGGCACCAACGGCATCCAGTCCCTGGACCTGGCCGGACGCAAAATCGTCGGCAGCGGCGGGGCGCTCTACCGTTTGTTCGCTTCGGAAATCCGCGAATTCACCGCCAACGCTGGCGCTGATCTTGCCGAGTTCACCCAACCGCTGAACGCCGCCGTCGCCACCCTCGACGACCTGACCGCGTGGTTGCTGGACCGGGCCCAAAACAACCCGAACGAAATCGGCGCGGCCTCGGTCGAGTACCTGCACGTGTTCGGCTACACCGCGTACGCCTACATGTGGGCGCGCATGGCCAAGGCCGTGATGAGCGGCGACGCCGAAGACGATTTCTACACCAGCAAACTGGCCACCGCGCGTTTCTACTTCGCCCGGTTGCTGCCGCGTATCCACTCGTTGAGCGCATCGGCCAAGGCCGGCAGCGACTGCCTCTACGAGCTGCAAGCCGATCAGTTCTGATCGAAAGGACAAGGAACCTTAATCATGATGGCGACAAAAATAATTCCACCCGTTAACGGGGTGAGCATTCGCCTATCACCGGAGCAGGTGCTCTACATGCCACCAGCGAATGCTGTTCGCGTCCCGTGCAATACCGGGCCTGTGACATGAGTCGGCGGATCGCAATAACGACGTCGCAGGTGCCGGCACCCGGCGAACGAATCCTGATCGTGGACGAAGACTTAAGCATTGCATTGTTCAACGTCGGTGGTCAGTTGTACGCCATCGATGACAGTTGCCCGCACCAGGGGGCTTCGTTGTGCGGCGGGCATCTTGAAGGGCAGATGATCAAATGTTGTGCCCACGGTTTACGTTTCGATCTGGGCAGCGGCTATTTGCTCAATTCGACCCGGCTGCGGGTCGCCAGTTATCCAGTTGAAGTCAGCGACAGCCAAACGTTCATTGTCATTGTTTCCGAGGAATACATCCCATGAGCAACATCGTGCTTGCCAGTGTCCAGAGTCGCGCAAGTGAGCTGGCGCCGGGCCTCGTCGTCAGTCTGATCGTTGCCGCCGCGGCGACCTTCCTTTCCGAGCATTACGGTGCGCCGGTGATGCTCTTCGCCCTGTTGCTCGGCATGTCCGTGAACTTTCTCGCCGGGGAAGGTAAGTGCAAGGCCGGCATCGAGTTCACGGCGCGCAATGTGCTGCGCATCGGCGTGGGGCTGTTGGGCATGCGTATCACGCTTGAACAGATCGCCGCTCTGGGCTGGAAGCCAGTGGCACTGGTGGTGATCGTGGTGGTGGCGACCATTGTGGTTTCAGTGATCGCGGCCAAGTTCCTGGGTTTCAAACGCATCTTCGGCCTGCTCACTGGCGGTGCCACGGCTATCTGTGGAGCTTCGGCTGCGTTGGCACTCGCCGCGGCGCTTCCCAATCACCCTCAGAAGGAGCGTGCAACCCTGTTCACTGTGATCGGTGTTTCGGCGCTATCCACCCTGGCGATGATCCTCTATCCGATGATTGCCAACTGGGCGGCCCTTTCCCCACAAGAAGCCGGAGTGTTCCTGGGGGCCACCATCCATGACGTCGCCCAGGTAGTCGGTGCCGGCTACAGCATGTCCACCGAGACTGGAGACACCGCCACCGTGGTGAAACTGATGCGGGTGGCCATGCTTGTGCCGGTGATTGTCTGCGCCGCACTCGTGACGCGCATGCAGGGTGCCGATCCGACCGGCAAGAGACCTCCGCTGCTGCCGACGTTCGCCGTCGGCTTCCTGATCCTCGCCTGCGTCAACAGCACCGGCTGGGTGCCAGCGCTGATCCAGAACGGGGTCAATGAGCTGTCGCGCTGGTGCCTGGTGATCGCCATCAGCGCGCTAGGCATGAAGACCCAGCTCAAGGAACTGGCCGCAGTCGGCATCAAGCCGATCCTGTTGATGATTGGCGAGACCGTATTCCTGGCTGTATTGGTGCTGTTGTTACTGCACTGGAACCGCTGACTGCCTACGGCGATCGTTTGTCTGGCGTTTCCAGTCAAATCTAACGACTGAGTGGCTGCCATTGGCCGATTGTGTTGAAAAAGTCGGGTTTTCAACTCGCCTGAACTCAGGCACGGCCACCATCGGAGAACCTACTCACCACATTGCGTGGTTTTTCGGCCCTTCGTTGACCATTGCCGCTCTGTTAGTGGGT
>NZ_JAHBDN010000006.1:0-4653 GCF_019956445.1 Pseudomonas sp. BF-R-19 | reverse complement strand
CACGATCATCCTGTGCATGTAGATGAAAGGTGTGTTTTCCCAGATCGATGGCGGCAATAGCTACTTTGCTCATGGCAATGATCTCCGATAAGCCCCCTGTGAAAGCTTAGTGGGCGATCACAGGGGGCGGCGGGGGTAGCCATTTCATTAGTGGTTCAGTGTTGCTGCAGGAGGTGTGCCTGGATCAGCTATAGTGCCGCGCGGGTTTTGTTATGGAGACATCCCATTGCGTATCGCTTTTCTCATCTCGATCTGGCTACTGAGCTTTGGCGCCATCGCGGCACCGGGCGAGGTGGCGACGCTCGATCGCAGCACCTGGCCAGAAAAACTCGGTAACCCGACGCTGTTCGACGTGGCGTCGAGGGCCGAGATCCTCATGTTTTCCAGCGTGCTGTTGGTCAGCGAGGCGCTGGATGAATCCGCCCTGGCCCAGCGCCTGGGCCTGCGCACGATCAATCTGGAGTCGGTCAACCGGGTTCGCCAGCGCATGTGGCAACGGCTGCTGGCCAACTACAACTTCGCCCAACAGAGCTGCGACCAGGATGCCTCCTTCTGTTTTCTGGTCGAAGACCTGCCCACCCTGCGAGAGCAAGCTGCCAAATTCCAGGTCAGTGCAGACAGCTACTACATCAAGTGGGCCGAGCCGAGCCGTGTGTTCCACACCCAGTACCTGGACGAACAGTTGCGCAAGGCTGCGCTGTTCCCGCAAACCAGCAGCGAAGTCGATCGTTTTGGCGACTATGAACGCAGCGGCGACGGGATGCATGACCGGCTGTTTCTGCTGACCTTCGACAGCGCCGCCAATGCCGCACCGGATAACACCGCCTGGGTCACCGAGTACCTGCGCAAGTCGAACCTGAGCGGGACGTTCTTCGTCCTCGGCAAGGACATCCAGGCGCCTTTGGCCGAGCATTCGGTGAGTAACCTGCAAGCGACCTACTCGAGCCAGTGCATCGGCGTTCAAGGTTGGGAGTTCCGTTCCCACAGCCACTGGCAGGACTGGCAGGACTCGGTGCGCCGTAGCGCCGAACTGGTCAAAAGCAAGTTGCCGGAGAACTACGTGCCCCTGTTCCGTCCGCCCGATGGCCAGCGCCGTTCCGATGCCGAAGGCTTCTTCAAGACTCAGGGCCTGCAGGTAGCGCTGTGGGACATCGACGCCCAGGACGGTGCCGGCAAACTCAAGGGCAACCCGAGTGCGCAACGGGTGCTGACCCTGATGCTGCTGTGGCGGCACGGGGTGATCAATTTCAATGTGAAACAGGATGCAGTGAAAACGGCGTTGCCGTGGCTGGTCACGCAAACGGCGCCTGTCGGGATCGGCTGGGAAGATTGCCAGGATGCGTTTCGCTGAAAACGACAAAACCCCGTAAATATTGGGTTTATGGCGATTTTTGAAGGGGATTCGTTGCAGGTGGACTTCCGACTTTAAACGGGTGATGGCAGTCCGCCAAGTGCTATTGGTCAATCTGCAAAATAAACTTCAAAAAAGCGTCAAAGTACTTTTTTCTGTCACACGTTTTGGAGTATTACGAAGACAGACCGCCGAAACCTGCAACACAGGTGGCGTCTTCCAAGACCCCGCATGTATGCAGAACACTTGAGTCCCCGCAGGTGTATTCGGCAGTCACTTCGAGGCGCAGCACCGTCAAGGTATTGCGTCGAATGGCTCCCACAAAGGTGACCGAGTATGGATGATCACGGACGTAGCTCTTCTTCCAACCAGCCAATCCTTTATGTACTCGATACCAACGTATTGATTCACGATCCAAACGCGCTGCTTAACTTCGAAGAACACCACGTCGCGATCCCGATGACCGTGCTTGAAGAGCTCGACAAGCTCAAGAGCGGGCATCACAGTGTTGCCGCCGAATGCCGCCAGGCCATCCGCCTGATCGACAAGACCCTGGGCGATGCCTCACCCGAGGACGTCGAGCAGGGTGTGCCGATCCAGCGTGGCAAAAGCGGACCCAAGGGTTTACTGTCAATTCTGATGAGCAAACATGCCGAGCCGAATCTGATTCTGCCCGAGCACCTGAACGACAACAAAATCATCAATCAACTGATCGACCTGCACGCGCGCGACCCGAAGAAGCCCGTGGTGCTGGTCACCAAAGACATCAACATGCGCCTCAAGGCGCGCGCCTGCGGGATCGCGGCGGAGGACTACAGCACCGACCAACTGGTCGATGACGTGTCCTTGCTGCCCAACGGCTATCACAACATGACCGGCTCTTTCTGGGACCGCGTGAGCAAGGTCGAAACCCGTCAGGACCACGGCCGCACCTGGCATCAGGTGCAATTGATCGACAACCTGCCGGCGGTGCACATCAACGAGTTCATCATTGATGAACAGGGCTTTGTCGGCTGGATCAAGGAGATTGAAGAAGACCGCTTGCTGATCCTCGACCTGCACCAGGAACCGCTGCTGCACCAGGAAGCCTGGGGCCTCAAGCCGCGTGATATCTATCAGAGTCTGGCGTTGTACGCCTTGCTCGATCCGGACATCCACCTGGTCAACCTGTCGGGTGCCGCGGGTTCGGGTAAAACCATCCTGGCGCTGGCCGCTGCGATCGAGCAGACCATGGTCAGCAAACGTTATCGCCGCATCATCGCCACCCGCAGCGTGCAGGGCCTGGACCAGGAAATCGGCTTCCTGCCCGGCACCGAGGCGGAAAAAATGGAGCCGTGGCTGGGCGCCATCACCGACAACCTCGAAGCCTTGCACATGGATGACGAAAGCACCCATGGCAGCGTCGACTACATCCTCAGCAAAGTGCCGTTGCAGTTCAAATCCCTCAACTACATCCGGGGCCGCAGCTTCCAGCAGAGCCTGATCCTGATCGACGAATGCCAGAACCTCACGCCGCACCAGATGAAAACCATCATCACCCGTGCTGGTGCCGGTTCCAAAGTGGTGTGCCTGGGTAACCTGGCACAGATCGATACCCCTTACCTGTCCGCGACCAGCTCCGGGCTGACCTACCTCACTGAACGCTTCAAGGACTTCCCGAACGGGGTGCACATCACCCTGCAAGGGGTACCACGCTCGATCCTGGCCGAATACGCCGAAACGCATTTGTAATCGCTTCATCGAAACCGGGCGGCCGAGAGGTCGCCCGGTTTTTTATGGGCGTGTGAAAAACCTGTGGGAGCGAGCTTGCTCGCGATGACGGTGTGTCAGTCGACAACTCCGTTGAATGGCAGGCCCCTATCGCGAGCAAGCTCGCTCCCACAGGGGATTGTGGTGATCGGATAATCGTGCGTGCGGAAATCTGACCCGCAGGTTTACAATCGATGCTCCTGATCAGGAGTAATCCCGTGCTGACTCATCTCGATTCCCAAGGTCGCGCCAACATGGTCGACGTCACTGAAAAAGCCGTGACGTTCCGTGAGGCGACCGCCCAAGCGCTGGTGCGCATGCTGCCCGAAACCCTGCAGATGATCGTCAGCGGCGGCCACCCCAAGGGTGATGTGTTTGCCGTGGCGCGCATTGCCGGCATTCAGGCGGCGAAGAAAACCAGCGATCTGATTCCTCTGTGCCATCCGTTGATGCTGACCGGCGTCAAGGTCGAGCTCAGTGCCGAAGGCGACGATTCGGTGCGCATCGTGGCGCGCTGCAAGTTGTCCGGGCAGACCGGCGTCGAAATGGAGGCCCTGACCGCCGCCAGCGTCGCCGCGCTGACGATCTACGACATGTGCAAGGCCGTAGACCGTGGCATGACCATCGAAAGCGTGCGTCTGTTGGAGAAGGTCGGCGGCAAGAGCGGACATTTCCAGGCGGAGCAGTCATGAACGTTACCGTGAAGTTTTTCGCCCGTTATCGTGAAGCGCTGGGTCTGGACTCGGTGAAAGTGGAAGGCAACTTCGCCACTGTTGACGACGTGCGCGCACTGTTGGCCCAGCGTGACGGTGCCGAGGTGCTGAGCGAGCAAAACCTGATGTGCGCCCGCAATGAAGACCTGTGCCAGCTCGACGAGCCGGTCAGCGAGGGCGATGAAGTGGCGTTCTTTCCGACTGTGACCGGAGGCTGAGCCATGGCGATTCGCGTGCAGTCCACCGCGTTCGACCCGGGTGCCGAAGTCAACGCCATGCACGATGCCAATGTCGGCGTGGGTGCGGTGGTGAGTTTTGTCGGCTACGTGCGCGACTTCAATGACGGCCTCGATGTGGCGGGGATGTTCCTCGAACACTATCCCGGCATGACTGAAAAGGCCCTCGGCAAGATCGCCATCGAGGCCGAGCAGCGCTGGCCGTTGCTCAAGCTGGAAGTGCTGCACCGCATCGGCGCCCTGGAGCCGGGCGAGCCGATTGTCTTCGTCGGCGCGGCCAGCGCCCATCGTCAGGCGGCATTCGACGCCTGCGCCTTTGTCATGGATTACCTGAAAACCCGTGCGCCGTTCTGGAAGAAAGAAAACACCAGCGACGGGCCGCGTTGGGTCGAAGGGCGTGACAGTGATCATGCGGCGGCGGATCGCTGGAAGCAGTAATTCCTGCGGCGTTCTTGAGTCAGTCATCGCGAGCAAGCTCGCTCCCACATCTATGGTTACCCCCTTTTCTGCAATACTGTTGTTGATGTCGTGTTTGGCTTGCTTTCATCTATCCGGCGTCTGAGTTGGGGTTGTCGCCCCGCGCCTCGATGAGAATCGATGCCCA
>NZ_JAHBDN010000005.1:0-5346 GCF_019956445.1 Pseudomonas sp. BF-R-19 | reverse complement strand
CACTCAACTGCCAACCGGCATCGACGCTGTCCGTCAGCAACGGTTGCCCACTCAAGCCGTAGACCGTGGCCAGGTTCGGCTTCGGCGCCGTGCCCCACAACCGTGGGTCCCACGACTCGACCAAGCGGCCTGCCGCGTCGAAGCGTTGCCGGGTAATGCGCGGATCAATCTCCGGGCTGTCGGGATGGCGGCAATAGCCGATGCTGCGAACCGTCAGGGCGCGTGGATCGATGACCGACAACGTCGGTGTCGCGGTGTGGTGATAAGCGTTCACGGCAATGACGGTCCTTCGCTCTGACTGAGGACAGACTGGGCCTTTTTGCGCCGGGCCGAAACTGTAAGAAGTTACAGGTCGGCGCCTGTGACATCGCCATGGTGGGCAAAGCTTTTTCCATTCAAGCGGATGAGACGCAGGGCTGCCGATTCAACGCGGCTGCAACACCAGCGCAAACAACTCGCCATGCCCGTTCACGTTGAGCTTGTGATAGAGGTTGCGCCGATGCACTTTCACCGTTTCCGGGGAGATGCCCAATTGCTGGGCGATGGCCTTGCTGGAAAAACCCTGGAGAATCAGGCGTGCGGTTTCGATTTCCCGCAGCGTCAGGCGTGCGTCGAAGCGATCGAGCAAGGTCGCCAGGTCGCCGGCCGGTGGTTCGGCGGCCGGCCCTTCCGGCGGCAGCAAATCCAGGTGGCGGCGCATCGCCGCCAGCACCCAGTCACGCACGCACAGCAGGCGGCCCTGTTCCTCCAGGCTGAAGCGTGTCGAACGCCCCAGGGACAAGCCGAGCACGGCGCCATCGACGTTGACCATGAACTGCAACTCGTCCCCACCGACTACGGTGCTGAAGTAACTCAGGTAGTACTCACTGTGCTGGAACTGGTCCGGGGCCAACGATTCGAGGCTGTGCAAGCCGTCGGCGATGCCCGCGCAAGCGGCTTGGTAGAACGGATCGAGCAGGTACATGCCAGCGCTGTAGTCCGCCAGTTCTTCATGTTCTTCGGTGCTGCCCTTGGCATCGAAATCAATCAGCAATCGCGGTACGTGCCCCGGGCGCATAAGCGCCACCAGCGCATTGTCCAGCGGCACCAGCAAGCGCAGGGTATCGACCAGCGCACGCCAGAAGCTGTCCCGCCCCACCGCCGAGAAGACCCGCGCCAGCCCCTGGTGCACCGGCAACTCTTTCAACAACGCGTCCACGCACTACCCCTTTTGAGTAACCCATGATGGGAATGGGTGAAGGCCACCCCGGTCGATACGCTGCAAACTCCTGATTACCACCGGCCGCAACAGGCCAGGAGTGCCGCATCATGAGTCGTCACCGCTTGTATTTCAATCTGGGGTTTGGCGCCTGCCTGGCGGTGTCGCTGTCGGCTTTTGCGGTCGAAGCCCCGACGGTGCACGTGTACAACTGGTACGACTACATCGGCCCCACTACCTTGCAGGACTTCAAGCGTGACACCGGGATCGCGCCGGTCTACGACACCTTCGACAGCGCCGAAGTGCTGGAAGGCAAGTTGCTCACCAGCCGCAGCGGCTACGACGTGGTGGTGGCCAGCAACTTCAGTTTGCCCACGCTGATCAAGGCCGGTGCCCTCGCCCCCCTGTCCCGTGCACAGATGCCGGACTTCAAGAACATGGACACCGAACTGCTGGCAAAGCTGGCCAACAACGATCCGGGCAACCAATACGCCGTGCCCTACCTGTGGGGCACCAACGGCATCGGCTACAACATCGACAAGGTGCGCGCGCTGCTGGGCGACAAGGCGCCGGTGGATTCCTGGGACCTGGTGTTCAAGGAAGAGAACCTGGCCAAACTCGGCGAATGCGGCGTGGCCATGCTCGACTCGCCCTCGGAGATGCTACCGGTTGCCCTGCACTACCTTGGCCTGCCGCCCAACAGCACCAACCCCGAAGACTACAAGAAGGCCGAAGCACTGCTGCTCAAGTTGCGCCCGCACATTGCCTACTTCAACTCGTCGAAGTTCATCAGCGACCTGTCCAACGGCAACATCTGCGTGGCAGTAGGCTGGTCCGGCGCGATGCTCGAAGCCAAGACCACCGCCGAGCAGGCCGGCAACGGCGTGAAGATCGCCTACAGCCTGCCGAAGGAAGGCGCGCCGGTGTGGTTCGACACGCTGGTGCTGCTCAAGGACGCTCCGCACCCGGAACAAGGCATGGCCTTCATCGACTACCTGATGCGCCCTGAAGTCATCGCCCCGGTCAGCGACCACCTCAACTATCCCAATGGCAACCGTAGCGCGACCACGCTGGTGGCCGAAGCGACCCGCAGCAACCCGGCGGTTTATCCACCCGCCGAAGCCATGGCCACCTTGTTCACCCTCCAGCCCCTGCCGCCCGCTACCGAGCGCGTGCGCACGCGGATCTGGAGCAAGGTCAAAAACGGTCAGTGAATCCACTGCATTTCCCTGTGGGAGCGGGCTTGCTCGCGAAAGCGGTGGATCAGCAAAAATTGATAGCGACTGACACTACGCCTTCGCGAGCAAGCCCGCTCCCACATTGGGATTGTGGTGCCCGGAACATCCCTTTTTCTGCCACGATTTGAAGATGAGAAAACCATGAAACCACGCGCCCGTGACCTGAACATCCCGATTGGCCAACTGCAACCCGGCCCGCTCAATGCCATCACCGACGTCCCCGGCGTACGCGTCGGCCACAGCAATGTACGAGGCCGCACCGCCAATGGCCGTGACATCCTCACTGGCGTCACCGTCATCGAACCGCGCGCCGGCTCCACCAGTCAGCAACCCTGCTTTGCCGGCGTGCATGTGCTCAACGGCAACGGCGATGCCACGGGGCTGGAGTGGATACGCGAGGCCGGCTTGCTGACCAGCCCCATCGCCTTCACCAACACCCACAGCCTGGGCGTGGTACGCGACGCGCTGATCGTGCTCGACCGCGAGCAGCAGCCGGATGACGGGCGCCTGTACTGGAACATGCCGGTGGTGCTGGAAACCTTCGACGGTCTGCTCAACGACATCAACGGTTTTCACGTGAAGCCTGAACACGTGGCCCAGGCCGTGCATTCAGCGACGGGCGGCCCGGTGGCCGAAGGCAATGTCGGCGGTGGCAGCGGCATGATCTGCCACGAATTCAAGGGCGGCATCGGCACCGCGTCGCGCCGCTTGAGCAGTGTCCAGGGCGGCTGGACGGTGGGGGCGATCGTCCAGGCCAACCATGGCATTCGCAATGAAATGCGCGTGGATGGCTACCCGGTCGGGCGCTACATGAAACAGGCCGATTCGCCGTTCCTCAAGGCCTCGCTGCCCCATCCGGGCATGGGTTCGATCGTGGTCTGCCTGGCCACCGATGCGCCGCTGCTGCCACACCAGTGCACCCGCCTGGCCCAGCGCGCCAGCCTCGGCCTGGCCCGCACCGGCGGCGGTAATGAAGACCACAGCGGCGACATTTTCATCGCCTTCGCCACCGGTAACGACCACGTGCCACCGGCTGCCTACGAGAGCAAGAAAGCACCGACCACCGACAACCTGAGCATGGTCAACAACGACCACATCAGCGAGCTGTTCCTGGCCGCCACCGAAGCCGTGGAAGAAGCCATCATCAATGCCCTGCTTGCCGCCGAAACGGCCGAAGGCAACGGGCATGGGGTGCAGGGGCTGGATGCCGAGACCTTGCTCAAGGCGTTGCGCCGCGCCGGCTGGCCGGGGGATGCGACTAGCGGTACTTGAGTGAAACACTAGGTCTTTTTAGGATGAACTTACGCAGCCGTTTGCTTGTGCAAACCGCTGCGTAGGTGGTGAGTGCACTGAACCCCTATCAAGCTCACCGCTTGCTTCATGCGCATCTTGAGCCTCACGGCTCCACTTCCTCCCCATCAAGAGCTTTGAGGCTCTTTTTTTACCTGCGAAAACCAACACATTCCCCTGTGGGAGCGGGCTTGCTCCGGGCGGCGATCCGACGAAGGCGTCGTGTCAGTCGCCATGAATGTTAGCTGACACACCGCTTTCGCGAGCAAGCCCGCTCCCACAGGGGGGGATTTTCATTGAGGCTCGCCGGTGCACAACGACCGCCACGCCGCCTCCGCCAGCATGTCCCGGTAGGCCTTCGGGCTGCCCTTGACCCGGCCCGACAACCAGGCGCGGCAGTAACTGTCTGCCTGGCCGACGATCAGCGACGGGATCAACTCCGCCGGCAAACTCCCCAGTTCATTACCCTGCGCCCCCAGCCACTCCAGCAACTGCTTGTTGCGCGCCTTGTTGCGGGTGGCGAGTTCGTCCTTGAACGGCCCCTTGGTGACGGCAAACCGCGCGTGGTACTGGAACCGCGCCCACTCCGGCTGGCTATCGACCCAATCCACATAACTGTGCACCAGCGCATGCACCCCCGCTTGAGTGGTTTTGGCCTCAGCCAGGTAGCTGTCGCGCAAGCGGGCCTGATCATCGAGGGCGGTAAAAAACAGCGCCGCCACCAGGCCTTCCTTGTTGCCGAAATGGTGATAGATCGCGCCGACACTGGTATCGCATTCGGCGCGGATCATTTCGATGGTGGTGGCCTCGATCCCCTGTTCGTTGAACAGGCCCAAGGCCTTTCTGAAGATGTCGCGCTTGAGTTCGGCGCGTCGTCCGGGGTAGCAGCGTTCGAGCAGATCGGCGGTTTCCATGCGCAAAGACAGTCCGGAAAAGTCATCGGTGGGGGCTGGCGGTTGCCAGCGAACAAGTGGCGCTAGGTTGACAGATTTCCCTTCGACAGAATACTGTTCCGTCACAGAACTTTATTCTGTTACGGAATATTATTCTGCAATCTGTCATCCTCGAGAGGCATCAAAATGAGTCAGTTCCTCAGCATGTTCAGCAGCGCCGGTCCAGAAGCATTCAGCAAAATGGCCTGCCAGGTGGCGCCCTACTTCTCCACCATCAACCCGTTGGTCAAGGATTTGCGCAAAGGCAGCACCACCGTGCACGTGCCGTTTGCCCGGGAGATCACCAATCATTTGGGGACGGTGCATGCGATTGCCATGTGCAACGCCGCCGAACTGGCCGCCGGGATGATGACCGACGTTTCCATTCCCGCCGGCGCACGCTGGATCCCCAAAGGCATGACCGTGGAATACCTGGCCAAGGCCAAGAGCGATGTGACGGCGGTGGCCGAGGGGAATGCGGTGGATTGGACCACCGAAGGCGACAAGATCGTGCCGGTAGACATTCACGATGCCGAGGGCAAGAAGGTGTTCACGGCGCGGATAACCATGAATGTGAAGCTGTCCTGACACTGATTGAAAGGACAGGTAAAGCGCGGACCAATGTGGGAGCGGGCTTGCTCGCGAAGGCGGTGTGTCAGTCGCCAAAAATGTTGGCTGACACGACGCC
>NZ_JAHBDN010000004.1:0-6214 GCF_019956445.1 Pseudomonas sp. BF-R-19 | reverse complement strand
CGGCTTATCATTCAACATCTCTGTTGGCTGACACTCCGCTTTCGCGAGCAAGCCCGCTCCCACAATTGTTTTAGGTTGGCTGTCAGAGCGGCGCTGGCTCTTGAGACGGCTTGCTCTTGTCGATCCCCGGGACAAGCAGTTTGCCCTCGGCGACCTGATCGCCCTCAAGCTGCGGCTGCGTGACCCAGGTCAGGATGTCGTAGTAGCGACGGATGTTCGCCACGAAATGCACCGGTTCGCCGCCACGGGCGTAGCCGTAACGGGTTTTGCTGTACCACTTCTTTTCCGACAGTCGCGGCAGGATTTTCTTCACGTCCAGCCATTTGTCCGGGTTCAACCCTTCCTTGGCCGCCAGTTTGCGTGCGTCATCCAGGTGGCCGCTGCCGACGTTGTAGGCCGCCAGGGCAAACCAGGTGCGGTCCGGTTCCTGAATCGAATCGTCGAGCTGGTCTTTCATGTAGGCCAGGTACTTGGCGCCGCCCATGATGCTCTGCCTGGGGTCCAGGCGGTTGGACACGCCCATGGCCTGCGCGGTGTTCTGGGTCAGCATCATCAGGCCGCGCACGCCGGTCTTGGAGGTGACCGCCGGTTGCCACAACGATTCCTGGTACCCGATGGCCGCGAGCAGGCGCCAGTCGACTTTCTCTTTCTTGGCGTATGACTTGAAGTGCTGTTCGTACTTGGGCAGGCGTTGCTGCAAGTGTTGGGCAAACGTGGTGGCGCCCATGTAGCCGAGGACGTCGACATGCCCGTAGTAGCGGTCCTTGAGGCGTTGCAGGGTGCCGTTCTTCTTGACCTTGTCGAGGTAATCGTTGATTTCGTTGAGCAGGCTGTTGTCGTCGCCCGGGGCGACGGCCCAGCTCTGGTTGCTGGCGTCACCGAGGTCGAAGGCGACCCGGATGTTGGTGAAATACACCTGGTTCATCGCCACTTCGTTGGAGTCGACCAGTGTCAGGTCGATCTGGTCTTCGTCGACCATGCGCAGGAGATCGACGACCTCGACTGCGTCAGACTCTTCGTATTCGATGCCGGGAAATTTCTGTTTCAGCTGCGCGAGTTGTTCGGCGTGGGTGCTGCCCTTGAGCACCATGATCTTCTTGCCCACCAGATCCTTCGCATCGGTCGGCCGGGACTGGCCGTTGCGGTAGATGATCTGCGGGGTGACTTCGAGATAGGAGTGGGAGAAGCGCACCTGCTTCTTGCGCTCTTCGCTGCTGACCAGGCCGGCCGCCGCCAGCACCGGGCCATTGGGCTTGCCGACCTGGTTGAACAGGTCATCGAGGTTGTCGGCGGTCTCGATCTTGAGCTCGACCCCCAGATCGTCGGCGAAGCGCTTCACCAGCTCGTATTCGAAGCCGGTTTCACCGTTGCGATCCTGAAAGTAGGTGGCGGGGCTGTTTCGGGTAACCACCCGCAGCACACCATCCTCCTTTACGCGCTCGAGCGTGTTGGGTTTATCAACACAGCCACCGAGCATCAGGAAGAGTCCGGTTGCGATGAGCCATTTGGCGTACCGCGGACGCAAAGCCGTTGGGAAAAACATTTGCGCAGTATACGCAAAGGACCACGGGCGCCATATCTCGACAGTGAGGAGCTAGTCTGCTAGAGATCACAAAACCGGCCGGAACCCCGCAGGAATGGGCTTTGTCTGCATTTTGTTACAGTAAAAATAAGCTGTCCTCACACACCCGGTTAACCTGACTTTCGAGGCAGAAACACAGATCGACACCCGAGTGCAACCGTGCGTAGCGTTTCGGGTGCTGTCGCGGGCTGTTTAGGCTAGAATGCACGGCCTCAAAGCACACCCCTTCCCGAGGCTGTCCCGAAGATGTTGATCCTGCGCGGCGCTCCTGCCCTTTCTGCCTTTCGCCACAGCAAACTCCTTGAGCAACTGAGCCAGAAGGTTCCGGCTGTCAGTGGCCTGTATGCTGAATTCGCTCACTTCGCCGAAGTTACCGGCGTCCTGACCGGCGACGAACAGCAGGTGCTTGCGCGCCTTCTGAAGTACGGTCCAAGCGTTCCGGTACAGGAACCGACCGGTCGTCTGTTTCTGGTGCTGCCGCGTTTTGGCACCATCTCGCCATGGTCGAGCAAGGCCAGCGACATCGCCCGCAACTGTGGCCTGGCGAAAATCCAACGCCTTGAGCGCGGCATCGCGTTCTACGTGGCCGGCCAGTTCAGCGACGCTGAAGCCCAGTTGATCGCCGACGGTCTGCACGACCGCATGACCCAGATCGTCCTGGGCAACCTCGAACAGGCCGCCGGCCTGTTCAGCCACGCCGAACCGAAGCCCCTGACCGCCATCGACGTGTTGGGTGGCGGCCGCGCCGCGCTGGAAAAAGCCAACACCGAGCTGGGCCTGGCCCTGGCCGAAGACGAAATCGACTACCTGGTCAACGCCTTCGTCGGCTTGAAGCGCAACCCGCACGACATCGAACTGATGATGTTCGCCCAGGCGAACTCCGAGCACTGCCGCCACAAGATCTTCAACGCCAGTTGGGACATCGACGGCCAGAGCCAGGAAAAAAGCCTGTTCGGCATGATCAAGAACACCTACGTGATGCACAGCGAAGGTGTCCTGTCGGCTTACAAGGACAACGCTTCGGTGATCGTCGGCTCCGTGGCTGGTCGCTTCTTCCCGGACCCTGAAACCCGCCAGTACGGCGCGGTGCAGGAGCCGGTGCACATCCTGATGAAGGTCGAGACTCACAACCACCCGACCGCGATTGCCCCGTTCCCGGGCGCGTCCACCGGTTCCGGTGGCGAGATTCGCGACGAAGGCGCGACCGGCCGTGGGGCCAAGCCGAAGGCTGGTCTGACCGGTTTCACCGTGTCCAACCTGCAGATTCCGGGCTTCGAACAGCCGTGGGAAGTGCCATACGGCAAGCCTGAGCGCATCGTTACCGCGCTGGATATCATGATCGAAGGCCCGCTGGGCGGCGCTGCGTTCAACAACGAATTCGGCCGTCCGGCGCTGACCGGTTATTTCCGTACCTTCGAACAGTCGATCACCACCCCGCACGGTGACGAAGTTCGCGGTTACCACAAGCCGATCATGTTGGCCGGCGGCATGGGCAATATCCGTGAAGAACACGTCAAGAAAGGCGAGATCCTGGTCGGCTCCAAGCTGATCGTACTCGGCGGCCCGGCGATGCTGATCGGCCTGGGCGGCGGCGCGGCTTCCTCCATGGCCACCGGCACCAGCTCGGCGGACCTGGACTTCGCTTCGGTACAGCGCGAAAACCCGGAAATGGAACGTCGCTGCCAGGAAGTCATCGACCGTTGCTGGCAACTGGGCGACAAGAACCCGATCAGCTTCATCCACGACGTGGGTGCGGGCGGTCTGTCCAACGCCTTCCCGGAACTGGTCAACGACGGCGACCGTGGTGGCCGTTTCGAACTGCGCAACATTCCAAACGACGAGCCGGGCATGGCCCCGCACGAAATCTGGTCCAACGAATCCCAGGAGCGTTACGTCCTGGCGGTCGGCCCGGCTGACTTCGAACGCTTCAAGGCGATCTGCGAACGTGAGCGTTGCCCGTTTGCCGTAGTCGGCGAAGCCACTGCCGAACCGCAGCTGACCGTCACCGACAGCCACTTCGGCAACAGCCCGGTGGACATGCCACTGGAAGTGTTGCTGGGCAAGGCTCCACGCATGCACCGTTCGGTGGTTCGTGAAAACGAACTGGGCGACGATTTCGATCCGTCGACCCTCGACATCGCCAGCTGCGTCGAGCGCGTCCTGCATCACCCGGCCGTGGCCAGCAAGAGTTTCCTGATCACCATCGGCGACCGCACCATCACCGGCCTCGTGGCCCGTGACCAGATGGTCGGCCCGTGGCAGGTTCCGGTGGCCGACGTTGCCGTCACCGCCACCAGCTTTGACGTCTACACCGGTGAAGCCATGGCCATGGGCGAGCGTACTCCGCTGGCACTGCTGGACGCTCCGGCGTCGGGTCGCATGGCCATCGGCGAAACCCTGACCAACATCGCGGCTTCGCGCATCGGCAAGATCTCCGACATCAAGTTGTCGGCGAACTGGATGTCCGCTGCCGGTCACCCGGGTGAAGATGCACGCCTGTACGACACCGTAAAAGCGGTCGGCATGGAACTGTGCCCTGAGCTGGGCATCACCATTCCGGTGGGCAAGGACTCGATGTCCATGGCCACGCGCTGGAACGATGAAGGCGTGGACAAGTCCGTCACTTCGCCAATGTCCCTGATCGTGACCGGTTTCGCGCCAGTGACTGACATCCGTCAGACCCTGACCCCGCAACTGCGCATGGACAAGGGCACCACCGACTTGATCCTGATCGACCTGGGCCGCGGCCAGAACCGCATGGGCGCCTCGATCCTGGCGCAGGTTCACGGCAAACTCGGCAAGCAGGCGCCGGACGTCGATGACGCCGAAGACCTGAAAGCCTTCTTCGCGGTGATCCAGGGCCTTAACGCCGACGGCCACCTGTTGGCTTACCACGACCGTTCCGACGGTGGTCTGTTGACCAGCGTTGTCGAAATGGCGTTCGCCGGTCACTGCGGCTTGAGCCTGAACCTCGACGGTCTGGCGGAAACCTCCGCCGACATCGCCGCCATCCTGTTCAACGAAGAACTGGGCGCCGTGATCCAGGTTCGCCAGGACGCCACCCCGGACATCCTCGCGCAGTTCAGCGCTGCCGGCCTGGGTGATTGCGTGTCGGTGATCGGTCAGCCAATCAACAATGGCGAGATCGGCATCACCTTCAATGGTGACACCGTATTCGAAGGCCAGCGTCGTCTGCTGCAACGCCAGTGGGCCGAGACCAGCTACCAGATCCAGCGTCTGCGTGACAACGCCGACTGCGCCGAGCAAGAGTTCGACGTGCTGCTGGAAGAAGACAACCCGGGCCTGAGCGTCAAGCTGAGCTACGACGTCAACCAGGACATCGCCGCGCCTTACATCAAGAAAGGCATTCGCCCACAGGTTGCCGTACTGCGTGAGCAGGGCGTCAACGGTCAGGTGGAAATGGCGGCGGCGTTCGACCGCGCCGGTTTCAACGCGATCGACGTGCACATGAGCGACATTCTGGCCGGCCGTGTCGACCTGAACGAGTTCAAGGGCATGGTCGCTTGCGGCGGCTTCTCTTACGGCGACGTACTGGGTGCCGGTGAAGGCTGGGCGAAATCCGCGCTGTTCAACAGCCGTGCCCGCGATGCGTTCCAGGGCTTCTTCGAACGCAACGACAGCTTCACCCTCGGCGTGTGCAACGGTTGCCAGATGATGTCCAACCTGCACGAGCTGATCCCGGGCAGCGAGTTCTGGCCGCACTTCGTGCGCAACCGTTCCGAGCAGTTCGAAGCCCGTGTTGCCATGGTGCAGATCCAGGAGTCGAACTCGATCTTCCTGCAAGGCATGGCCGGTTCGCGCATGCCGATCGCCATCGCCCACGGCGAAGGTCATGCCGAGTTCTCCAGCGAAGAAGCACTGCTGGAAGCCGATCTGTCCGGTTGCGTGGCGATGCGTTTCGTCGACAACCACGGCAAGGTCACCGAAAGCTACCCGGCCAACCCGAACGGCTCGCCGCGCGGGATCACCGGTTTGACCAGCCGCGACGGTCGCGTGACCATCATGATGCCGCACCCGGAGCGTGTGTTCCGCGCCGTGCAGAACTCGTGGCGTTCCGATGACTGGAACGAAGACGCACCGTTGATGCGCATGTTCCGTAATGCTCGCGTGTGGGTTAACTAAGCGCCGTGTACAAGCTCAGCTTCTTCGTTCCCGACAGTCATGTCGAAGTGGTCAAAAGTGCTGTATTCGCCGCCGGCGGCGGGCGGATCGGTGCTTACGATCACTGCGCATGGCAGGTGTTGGGCCTGGGTCAGTTTCGTCCACTGGACGGCAGCCAGCCGTTCATTGGCGAGGCAGGGCAGGTCGAACAGGTCGAGGAATGGAAGGTTGAGCTGGTGGTGGCCGATGAGTTGATTCGCTCGGTGGTGGCGGTTCTGAAACAGAGCCATCCCTACGAGACGCCGGCTTATGAAGTGTGGCGGTTGGAGGATTTCTGATCTTCCTGGCTGCTGAAATGAGAAACCCGCTGAAAGAGATTTCAGCGGGTTTAATGAGATGGTCAGCCTGACCGAGAAGCCCTGCAGGTTTACGCTTGCAGGGCTTTTCTCGTTTTCGGGCGGAGGATCTCTCATGAACACGATGACACTTCTCGGTATCGACATTGGCAAA
>NZ_JAHBDN010000003.1:0-7512 GCF_019956445.1 Pseudomonas sp. BF-R-19 | reverse complement strand
GGCGTCGTGTCAGCCAACATTTTTGGCGGCTGACACACCGCCTTCGCGAGCAAGCCCGCTCCCACAGGGGGAGTTGTGGTGTTTAGGAGAGTTCGGTCAGACCAGGCGCAACCGAGGGCCAGACGCCGGCACCGCATCGTCACCCAACCGCCCCCGCACAAACTCCTGGGCCTTGCGCGTCAACTGGTCCAGATGCCGGTCGCGCTGTTTTTCCGCGTCGGTCATGGCCCGTTTGCCATGCTTTTGCAGCAGGTAGGTATGAATCTGCCGCACTTCCAGCGAACTGTAGATCGACGCCACATCCAGCAGCGCCATCAAGCCATCGGTGGCGTGGTCGCGGGTGTTCATCAACACCTGGGTCGCACGCACGCCCACCACCTCAAAGCCCATCGCCTCGAAATACGGCACCTTGGCCACCGCGCAGGTCAGCTCGGCATGGGGATAGCGGCCGACCATTTCGCGCAGCATCCGCCGGGCCACGCCCTGGCGCCGATGCTCGGCCTGCACCGCCATGTACGCCACTCCGCAGGCCTCGGGGTCGTCCTGTACCGGCAGGTACAGCACAAAGCCAGTCACCTTTTGCGGGTCGTCTTCGTCCGTGGCGACAATCAACTCCACGGCAATGCCTTTTTCACCGTTCAGCGCCTCCAGATACAGGTGCACCTCATAGCCGATCGCGTATTGATAGAGGTTGTACAGCAGGTTGCTGGGCGGGATCGCGACCATGCTGATGTCGGTCAGGTTGTCGACCACCATCTGCAGGATCTGGCTATTGATGTGCTCGGGGCACGGGGTCTTGAAATGGCTGATCAGGGGCATTGCGGTGACAGGCTCCGGGGGCGAGGGCCGCCTATCATAGCGCGCCTGACACCAGCGGTCCGAAGAGTGATGGACAGATATCCCCCGCTGATGGGCCATGCGCATCGCCGACGTTTGCGTTGCTGCTGGAGGCGTTGCGTTTTCGAGGCTGACAGCAGTGAGTCAGGCACACTTTGTGCTGGATGAACTGGACTCTTCGCGAGCAGGCTCGCTCCCACAGGGGATTGCGGTTTTGCCCACTCCTCGATCTTCTGTGGGAGTTCGCCTGCTCGCGATAGCGTCCACCATCACACCGGTCCGTGGTGTGACTGGGGGGGAATGGGTGGGTGAAGGCCCCCAACTTTGAGGATTCCCACCCACAGCGCCACTACGACTAAAGTCCAAACCGCCAGCCTTTTGATATCAAACAACTTTTCGTCTCCCCCCGCTTTTCCCCACGATTGGCGCACCTCTTGCAATGAGCGAATGGCGAACGTCAGCCACACCAGCGCGCCCCGAGGGGAACAACATGATAAAAATGCCAGACCTCAAATCGCTCGGTTTTTTCAACAAACCGGGCATCGCCGCTGTGATGCTGATCAACGTCAGCCTCAGTACCGTCAACGCCGTACCGCTGGATGATTTCGGCCCGCCCCCTCCGACGGACCCCTCGGCGTTTACCAACCCGCCGGCCGACCCCAAGGCCGCGGTGGATGCCATAGAGGCCATGCCACCCGCCAACCAGGGCGCCTACGCCCTGCCCAATGGCGTGTTTGGCACCCGCACCACGCCAACGACCGACAACGTGCTGCCGCCAGCCCTGCAGACATCCTTCAAAATCCCCACCAATGGCAAGCCCAGCCCATTGTTCGGGGCCCAGCCGTACACTCAGCAACTGCTGCTGTTCGAAGAATTCGGCACGGAGAAACTCGACCCGACACTGCCGGCACCGCCCCTGACCTTCCCGGTTCCGATCGTCGGCCCGGCGCCCACCCAGGACCCTAACAACATCGCCCGCAGCGGCCCTTCGGCCGCGGCGCTGGAAGCCTTCATGCGCCAGCCGGGGCTGTACCCGTTTCCGTCGCAGTTTTCCAACGTGCTGGACCGCAACCCGTGGAAAGCGCAGATCGAAGCCTTCCTCAACCGCCATCCGGTCGGTTCACCGGCCGAAGGTCGTCCGCCAGGAAAAGGCTGGTCGCACCAGCGCTGGAACGAGTTCTACCCGCAGGTCGCCTTCAAGACCGCTCAAGCGGGCGCCAAGCTCAACGGCGGCATGCGCGACCGCCGGCAGTTGCACAACTACGCCGTCGGTGAGTTCGGGCCTGGCGGGCTCTACAACCAGACCTCGGACAACCCGATCATTGCGGGCACCACCAAAGGCATCGATACCCGTTTTCACCCCAACATGCCGATTCAGAACCACAAGGCGCTCTGGACCTTCGACGGCACCTTTCCGCCAAAACTGCTGATGGTGCGGTACGGCCAACCCGTGCTGATGCGGCACTACAACGCCTTGCCGATCGATCCATCGGCCAACATGGGTTTCGGCCTGCACACCCTCAGCACCCACGAACACAACGGCCACTCCCCGGCCGAAAGCGACGGCTATGCCAATGCGTTTTTCTTTCCGGGGCAGTACTACGACTATCGCTGGCCGATCCAGTTGGCCGGTTACGACACCATCAACACCAGCGCCCAGGATCCGCGCGCGGCGTTCCCCTGCGCCCCGGGCGAAACCCTGTATGTCAACGATGCCACGCCGGGCCTCAAGACCTGCAACAACGGCACCATCAAGATCCGTGGCGACTGGCGCGAAACCATGAGCACCCACTGGTTCCACGACCACATGCTCGATTTCACCGCCCAGAACGTCTACAAGGGCAACGCGACGATGATGAACTACTACAGCGCCCTGGATCGCGGTAACGAAGCGCTGCAAGACGGCGTCAATCTGCGCCTGCCCAGCGGTTCAGCATTGCCCTGGGGCAACCGCGACTACGATGTGAACCTGGTGGTGGCCGACAAGGCCTGGGACGCCAATGGTCAACTGTGGTTCAACCCGTTCAACACCGATGGCTTTCTCGGCGACCAGATCCTGGTCAACTGGCAGTACCAGCCGCGCCTGAACGTGCGGGCGCGCAGCTATCGCTTCCGCATCCTCAATGGCTCGGTGTCACGTTTCTTCAGGATCGCGCTGGTGCGTGAAATCGTCGGTACCGGTGGCGAGTTCCCCGGTCCGGCCGGTTCCGGCCTGTCCTATAGCCGCGTGCCGTTCCACTTGATCGCCAACGACGGCAACCTCATGGAACACGCCGTGCCGTTCGACGGCAGCATGGACCTGGATGCCGACGGCGATGTGCAGGACCACAACGCCATCCTGCCCGCCCAGGGCATCGCCGAGCGTTTCGACATCATCGTCAACTTCGCGAAAAACGGGATCAGCACCGGCGACAAGCTGTACTTCGTCAACCTGATGGAGCACCACGACGGCAAGGGTCCGGAAAGTCTGCCGCTGAGCCTGGCCGATGTCCTGTCCGGGACGTACAAGGCGGTGCTCAAACTGGGCAGCAAAGGGCTGGAATGGGACGCCGGCGACCCGGCGGTGGGCAAGTTCATGCAGATGGTGGTCCAGCCTTATGCCGGCCAGGACGTGAGCATGAACCCCGCCGACTTCGAACCCGCCAAACCGGGCAAGGCGGCGGGTAAAACCATGATTGCGCTGACCCTGAACCGTGACGACCCGACGGTGCAGGCCAAACTGAAACTGGCGCGGCATCGCGAGTTCACTTTCGGCCGCTCCGACGGCACCGACGAAGAACCCTGGACGATCAAGTCCGACGGTGGGTTCGGCTTCCAGATGGACCCTCGAATCATCAGCGCCGCTCCGCAACTGGCCAACGGCCCGACCCCTGCCGGGTTCTCCGGCGACGGCACCCTGGAAGTGTGGAAAATCAGGAACGGCGGCAACGGCTGGAGCCACCCGGTGCACGTGCACTTCGAAGAAGGCATCGTCCTCAACCGCGACGGCAAGGCGCCGCCGGAATGGGAAAAATGGGCGCGCAAGGACGTCTATATCATCGGCGATGGCATCGACAGCTCGGTGGACGTGGACATAGCGATCCGCTTCCGCGAGTTCGCCGGGACCTACATGGAGCACTGCCACAACACCCAGCACGAGGACACGTCCATGTTGCTGCGTTGGGATGTCGAGCACCCCGGCCAGTTCCAGTTGATGCCAACGCCCCTGCCTGGCTGGGACGGCGTCACCTACGTCAACTCCGCCGCGCTGCCGACTTTCCGCACTGGCGATGAACGTGTCGAGGACGTCGATAACCAAAAACCGATCGCCAACGCCGACAGCGCCATCAGTAACACCGGCCAACCGGTGACCATCAACGTGCTGGCCAACGACAGCGACCCTGACGGTAACGTGCCACTCAAAGTGGTGGGTCTGGAGCAACCGGACTCCGGCAAGGGCGTGGTCAGCACCGATGGCCTGCGCGTGATCTACACACCACCGGCCACGGTCCCCGCGCCGTTCACCGCGACCTTTACCTATAGGGCCAGCGATGCCAAGGACGCGGAGTCGGCACCGGCGACGGTGTCCGTGGCGGTCTCGGCAGCGATCAACGAGAGCCTGATCGTCACCAGCGCTACCGTCACCGCCCGCAGCAACAGCCGCTGGTATTGGGTCCTGTCCGGCACCACCTCCCGTGGCGCGGGCAATACCATCACGGCGACTGCCACGACCACGACCGGTACGGTGAACCTTGGCGCCGCCGTCCTGACGCTGACGCCTACAGGCGCGCGCTGGAATATAGCGGTGACGACCGCTGGCAGTGGCCCGTCGCCGAGCCCGACGGCGACCATCAAATCGGCCTTCGGCAAAACCGTGACAGTGCCGATAAAGGCGAACTAGAGCGGATTGATCGACGCCCGGTCCATGCAATGTGGATCGGGCGTTTTTCTTTTGTGCGGCGTACTCGCTCCCACCATTGAATCGGCGTCGTACCCGGATTTTGGATTCACCAAAGATCAAATGTGGGAGCGAGCCCGCTCGCGATTGGGGCCACCAGTCACCTTTGCGGTGCCACCATCCGGAAGCGGATATTGATCTCGTTGGACACCACACTGTCCGCCCACTCGCCCTCGCCGATCTTGAAGTCGTCACGCTTGAGCACCAGTTGGCCCTCGAAGATGCCGATGGCGCTCTCCGATTTCAGCAGCACCGGTACACTCACTTCCCGAGTAAGCCCCCGCAGGGAAAGTTTGCCGGTGATGGTGTAGCGGTTATTGCCCAGGGCCTTGATGGAGGTCGACTCGAAGGTCGCCACCGGATAAGTCGCGGTGTCGAACCACGCCGGTTTTTGCAGCTCGGTGTTGGCGTCGCTGTTGCCGGCGTCGATGCTTTTCAGGTCGATGGTCAGCGCGGCATGGGCGGCGCCGGGGTTATCGGTGTCGAAGTCGAGTTTGGCCTTGAACTTGCCAAAGGTGCCGAAGGCTTTTGAACCCATCTGCACATAGGTGAAGCTCAAGGTGCTGGCCCTGGCGTTCACATCCTTGTATTCCACGGCTTCAGCAAACGGCACCAGGCCGAACACAACGGTACCGGCCAGGGCGACGCAACACGCGGATCGAAGGTTCATGGCACTCTCCGGGAGGGCTCCCGTCTTGAGTTGGCGTGCCGCACAGATAGGGTGGCATCAGATGACTAAAGCAAACAACCGGCTTTTATTCCACCTCACCCGTTGATTTGCGACCACCTGCCAATGGCCTTCCGCGCTACCCGCACTCCCCGCGTTGCCACGCCCGCTGCAACAGGTCGATCACCTCGGCATCCGAGGTCTGGGAAAAATCCATGTACCAATGGCCAATCGACATGAACCACTCGGGTATCAGCGGGCAGATCAACTCATCCACCTCGCTGCGCAGCGCCTGCACCGTTTCGATCGGCGCCACCGGCACCGCCACCACGATGCGCGATGGCCCCTGCACCCGCAGCGCCTTAATCGCCGCCATCATCGAAGCGCCGGTGGCCAGGCCGTCGTCGATCAGGATCACCACCTGATCCTTGAGCTGCACCGCCGGCCGCGTGCCGCGGTAGACCTGTTCGCGGCGCAGCAGCTCGCGGCTTTCCCGTTCGACCACGGCGTCGAATGCAGCCTTGGCAATCGGATGCACCCGCAGCGCCTCTTCATTACGAATCTGGATGCCACCGCTGGCAATCGCGCCCATGGCGTACTCCGGGTGGGAGGGCACGCCGAGCTTGCGTACTAACATCAGGTCCAGGCGAACCTTCAGCGCCGTGGCCACTTCATAAGCCACCGGCACGCCGCCACGGGGCAAGGCCAGAACGATAACGTCGGGGCGATTGGCGTAAGGCAGCAACGGCTCAATCAAACGCCGCCCGGCCGCTGGCCGGTCTTGCAGGATGGAATGGGACAAGGGGCTCATGTGAAAACCTCCCCAGGCGATTGCGCCTGCGAACTTCAGCCAAACCTGCCTTTTGTTGCAGGGGCTTTTGTGGCGAGGGAGCTTGCTCCCGCTGGGCTGCACAGCAGCCCCAAAAAACCGATAACGCTTACCGGGTTTTGTGAGTGCTACGCACTCAAGCGCGAGCAAGCTCGCTCGCCACTAACTTGGTCCATAGCATTATCCGCCCCCTTTACCCCGCTACACCAACCGCTCAAGCTTCTGATGCTGCCACACCACTTTGTAATACAGCGTCTGCAACGCCAGCATCCCCAGATACGCCACCGGAAACGCCATCCACACCCCTTGCAGCCCGAACTTCGCATCCAGCAGATACGCCGCCGGCAACTGAATCCCCACCACGCAGACAATGGAAATCGCCACCGGCACCATCACCGTGCCGCTGGCGCGCATGATGCCGCCGATGATCGCCTGGAAGCCGAACACCAACAGGCTCCACAGCATGATGTGTAACAGGTGCTGGGCCATGGTCCGCGTCGTTTCTTCGGTGAGGAACGATGCCAGCAACCAGTGCGACAGCAAATACCCCAGCACCACCAAGCCACCGGTCAGGCACACGTTGATCATCAACCCCGTGCGCAAAATCGGCCCCATGCGCTCGATGCGCCCGGCCCCGATCGCCTGCGCTCCGAGGATCGACGCGGTAATCGCAATCGACAACGCCGGGAACTGCACGTAATTGACGATCTGCGTCACCGCGCCATACGCCGCCGTCGCCTGGGACCCGTGCTGGTTCACCAGCGCCAGAATCACCAGCTCAGACAGCGACAACACCACCATCTGCAACCCGGTGGGCAAACCGATGCGCAGCACCTTGCCGAGAATCGCCATGTCCAGCTTCATCGCCGCAAAGAACTCGCGGTCCGGCGCCAGCGGATGGCCCTTGCCAAGCAAGCGCCACGCCAGCAGCCCCATCGCCACCAGGTTACCCACCAGCCCGGCAACCGCCGCACTCTGAATCCCCATCGGCGCAAAACCCAACCACCCGCGAATCAACGCCGGCGTCAGCGCCAGCCCCACGCAGGTCGACACCACCAGCGCCAGCAACGGCGACAACGTATCACTGACCCCGCGCAGCAACTGCGTGAACAACACAAACACCAACAGCGACGGCATGATCCACAACATCACATGGGCATACGCCACCGCATCGTCCAGCACATCCGCCGGCGTCCCCAACCCCACCAACGCCGACCGCGCAAACACACTCCCCACCACCGC
>NZ_JAHBDN010000002.1:0-7576 GCF_019956445.1 Pseudomonas sp. BF-R-19 | reverse complement strand
GAGTTTGACAGGGGACTGGACGACTTCTTCCATAGCTTGAGCCGTGGCCCGGCGGACGGCACGCCGCAAGTGAGGCGTTTGGTCGAGGAGCTTTCTGCAAACATGCCTTTGAATGAAAGCGGGCGGGTGAGTGTTGGCGCGATGGACCAATCGCTGGACGCATTTTTCCAAACATTAGGAAGTCATTACCCAAACACTTCCGTTCAGGAGAGAGCTCTGGTCGAGGATCTTTCTCGCGTCGGGTACGTGACGCCATCAGCCCAGACGTTTCCGGCAGCGCACACAATGGGCGAACCACAGCCCTCGACTTCCGCTGCGGCTTATAGCGGCGGTGCAGAGCAGATAAACACAGTGAGGAAGCGGTTTCCTTGTCCGCATTGCCCCAAAAGTATGTCAACCAAAAGTAATCTGAAGGCCCACATACGAACCCATACCGGGGGAGAGCCTTTCAAATGTGAAGTCTGTGGTCAGAGTTTTAATAATCTTTCCCACTTCAAGGGACATAAGCGGATCCACACCGGGGCCAGACCGTTCCCCTGTGACGTTTGCGGCGCAGGTTTTGCCAGAGAGTTTTGTTTGAGTTCTCACAGAAAGATCCACGCCGAAAATCATCCGTACAAATGCGAGCCATGTTCCGCAAGTTTCAAGAGCGAAGCCGCTTTGACGCTACACAATAAGCGTGTTCACCGCAGGTAACCAACCCTGCTACATCGACACTTCTCTGCCACGGATAATTTGAGCGACCTTCGCTTTCCGCCTTTCAAAACAGACTGTCAGCCAACTTCCCACAGGCTACACCGCCTTGCGTCGCTGCCCCGTTCAGCGATCGGGTTTAGCAGCTCGGTAAATTTCAAGGCTCGCCAGTGTCACCTCAAGATCATTTCGATCTGCAATTTGGTGGAGGTGCGTGGGGCACTTCGGTGCGCCGGGTTCCTTGATCCCTGGTCTGCTAACCCGCATACAGCTGCCACCCTATTCGCTTAGCAAAGCCCTCATAGCCATTCACTGCTGGGGATTGCGCAGATCATCATGTTGGGTGAGCTGGCGGTGAACCGGGTGCTGGATAATCTCGACCCGCAAGGCTAGCCGAGTAGTAGCCAGCAACGAGTAACCCTGTGGGAGCGGGCTTGCTCGCGAAGGCGTCATGACAGTCGGCATTGATGTTGACTGACTCACCGCTTTCGCGAGCAAGCCCGCTCCCACAAGGAATTGTGTGATTTGAAGGTCCAGGCGTGCCCGCAAAACAGAGCACGTACATTCAATTTTTCCTCCCCCCGTCCCGGCACTATCAAATCCAGTCCCGGCGCATCGACGCCGGTGGTTTTTCATTTGTGCGGGTAGGCCATGGACGCTTCGCGACGCGATGATCGGGCGCAAGACTGGGGGCTGCTGTTCCTGCGGGTCAGCGGCGGGTTGTTGCTGTTGTGGGTGCACGGTTTGCCCAAGCTGCTGCACTTCAGTGCCGAGCTGCAAAACATCGAAGACCCTTTCCATCTGGGCGCGAACCTTACGCTGATGCTGGCGATTTTCGCCGAGGTGGTGTGCCCGCTGCTGATCGTCGCCGGGTTGCTGGCGCGTCTGGCGTGTTTGCCTATTCTGTTTTTGCTGTGGGTGTCGATGTTGGTCGTGCACCCGCAGTGGACCCTCTTCGAAGGCCAGTTCGGCTGGCTGTTGCTGATCGTGTTCACCAGCATTTTCATCGCCGGGCCGGGACGGCTGGCGCTCAATGTCCGTTTTGCCGGAGCCTTGCGTTATGTCTGAATCCAATCACCGTGAGCCGGCCAGTCCCGGACCTGATGAGGTGGTGACCCTGATCGTCAAGCACCGGGTCAAGGCCGGTTTTGAAGCGCCTTATGAAGCCTGGCTGCGCAACATCGTCAAGGTGGCCGCGCAGAACGTGGGGCACCTGGGTGTGGATGTGGTGCGCGGCAAGCACGCCGGCCTCGACACCTACACCAGTGTGCTGCGCTTTTGCTCGACCGAGGCGATGCAACGCTGGCTCGACTCACCGCAGCGCCAGGAGCTGGTCAACGAAGCCGCGCCAATGCTGGCCGATGGCGACCAGACCGAGGTCAATCCAGTCAACGAGTTCTGGTTCTCGCCCCAGGCCGAGGCCGGTACGCCACCGCCGCGCTGGAAGCAGGCAGTGGTGACGTTGCTGGTGATCCTGCCGCACACCTTGCTGGTGCCGCTGCTCTGGGGGCCGCTACTTCAGCTCAATGCATTTCTCTCCAACTACGTGGTTGCCACGTTCCTGATCACCCTGACCATCGTACTGTCGGTGGTTTACCTCTTCATGCCCATGGCGACGCGTCTGTTCGCGCCCTGGCTGTCTCCCGCTACTTTGCACGAGGAACCGTGATGAACGCCGATCTGATTCTGTTCAATGGTCAATTCCATACCGTTGACCGCGAAAAACCGCTCGCCAGCGCCGTGGCGATCAGCGACGGGCGTTTTGTCGCGGTCGGCAGCGATGCCCACGCCATGGCCCTGCGTGGTTCAGGCACGCAAGTCATCGACCTCAAAGGCCGCTGCGTGATTCCCGGGCTCAACGACTCGCACCTGCACCTGATCCGTGGTGGCCTGAACTACAACCTGGAACTGCGTTGGGAAGGTGTGCCGTCACTGGCCGATGCCTTGCGCATGCTCAAGGATCAGGCCGACCGCACGCCGACGCCGCAGTGGGTGCGGGTGGTCGGTGGCTGGAACGAATTCCAGTTCGCCGAAAAGCGCATGCCGACCCTGGCGGAGCTCAATCAGGCGGCGCCAGACACGCCGGTATTCGTGTTGCACCTGTACGACCGCGCCTTGCTCAACCGCGCGGCGTTGCGCGTCGCCGGTTACACCCGCGACACGCCGAACCCGCCGGGTGGCGAGATTGTGCGTGACGCCAACGGCGAGCCGACCGGCATGCTGGTGGCGCGGCCCAACGCGATGATTCTGTACTCGACCCTGGCCAAGGGGCCGAAGCTGCCGCTGGAGTATCAGGTCAACTCGACCCGTCAGTTCATGCGCGAACTCAATCGCCTGGGCCTGACCAGTGCCATCGATGCCGGCGGCGGTTTCCAGAATTACCCGGACGATTACCAGGTGATCGAACAGTTGGCGAAGGACGAGCAACTGACCGTGCGCATCGCCTACAACCTGTTCACCCAGAAGCCCAAGGAAGAGTTGACTGACTTCAAGAACTGGACCGGCAGCGTGAAGCTGCACCAGGGCGACGATTTCCTGCGGCACAACGGCGCCGGGGAAATGCTGGTGTTCTCGGCGGCGGACTTCGAAGACTTCCTTGAGCCGCGCCCCGACCTGCCGCAAACCATGGAAGCCGAACTGGAGCCGGTGGTGCGCCACCTCGTCGAGCAACGCTGGCCGTTCCGTTTGCACGCCACCTACAACGAATCCATCAGCCGCATGCTCGACGTGTTCGAGAAGGTCAACCGCGACATTCCGTTCAACGGCTTGCCGTGGTTTTTCGACCACGCCGAAACCATCACCCCGCAGAACATCGAGCGGGTGAGGGCGCTGGGGGGCGGCATTGCGATTCAGGATCGCATGGCGTTCCAGGGTGAGTACTTCGTCGAGCGTTACGGCGCCAAAGCGGCCGAAGCCACGCCGCCGATCAAACGCATGCTGGCCGAGGGCGTACCGGTGGGCGCCGGTACCGACGCGACGCGGGTGTCGAGTTACAACCCGTGGACCTCGCTGTACTGGATGGTCAGTGGTCGCACCGTCGGCGGCATGGAGTTGCACGCCGAAGGCTTGTCGCGCCTGACTGCGCTGGAACTGTTCACCCACGGCAGCGCCTGGTTCTCGTCGGAGCAAGGCAAGAAGGGTCAGATCAAGGTCGGGCAATTGGCCGACGTCGCCGCCCTCAGTGCGGACTTCTTCAGCGTCGATGAAGAGGCGATCAAGTGGATCGAATCGGTGTTGACCGTGGTCGGCGGCAAGGTGGTGTACGGCGCCGGTGACTTCGAGAAGCTCGGGCCGGCCAGCGTGCCGGTACTGCCGGACTGGTCGCCGGTGGTGAAGGTGCCCGGCCACTGGCGCCCGACGTCGCCGATGCAGGCTCAGGTTCACCATTGCAGCGGCCCGTGCGCGGTGCATTCCCACAGTCATGAACGGGCGCGCCTGTCGAACGCGCCGGTCAGCGATTTCGCCGGTTTCTGGGGCGCCTTCGGCTGCTCGTGTTTTGCCTTCTGACCCATTTAAAAAAGCGCCGGCCCAACAGTTCGGCGCTGACTGCGACAACCATCCATCAAGGAGTTTCCAATGAGCAACGTTCCGTACAAACGCCTGAACAAAGACGATGCCGTGGTATTGCTGGTCGACCACCAGACCGGCCTGATCTCGCTGGTACAGGATTTCTCGCCCAACGAGTTCAAGAACAACGTGCTGGCGCTGGGCGACATCGCCAAGTTCTTCAAACTGCCGACCATCCTCACCACCAGTTTCGACAGCGGTCCGAACGGTCCGATCGTGCCGGAGCTCAAGGCGCAGTTCCCGGACGCGCCGTTCATTGCACGCCCGGGCCAGATCAACGCCTGGGACAACGAAGACTTTGTCAAGGCGATCAAGGCCACCGGTCGCAAGCAACTGATCATCGCCGGTGTGGTGACCGACGTGTGCGTGGCGTTCCCGACCCTGTCGGCCATTGCCGAGGGCTTTGAGGTGTTTGTGGTGACCGACGCTTCCGGTACCTTCAACACCACCGTGCAACAAGCGGCCTGGGCACGCATGTCGGCCGCCGGTGCGCACCTGCTGAACTGGTTCTCCGTGGCCTGCGAGCTGCAAGGCGACTGGCGCAACGACATGGAAGGCCTGGCCAATTTGCTGTCCGAGCGCCTGCCGAACTATCGCAACCTGATCAACAGCTACATGAAGTTCACGGCTAAATAAGCCCTGACCTGTGGGAGCGGGCTTGCTCGCGAAGACGGAGCATCAGTCACAGCAATGTTGCCTGACACACCGCTTTCGCGAGCAAGCCCGCTCCCACAAGGTTTTGTGTGATCTGTTGATCAGCGGTTTTGCAACCACCCCAAAAACCCACCTTTCCTGACCGCCACCGGCTTGGCCATCAACGCCATCCGGCTGTTCTGCTGGCGTACCGCCTGCAGCTTGTTCAACGCCCGGTCGACTTCCCGTCGTTGCTCCATGCAGCTGCGGGTCAGGGATTTGTCGAGGCGGTAGATGATGCTTGAAGTCATGGCGGTGAACCGTGCCTGGGACGGGGTGTCGGCGAGGATGCTCTGTTCGCCCATGACTTCACTCGGCCCCATGCGCCCGGCTTCGATCTGCGTGCTGCCGTCGGGGACGGTGGCGCTGACCACGCCGGTGGCGATGACGAACAGGCTGTCCGGTACTTCATCCAGATCCAGCACCACCTCACCGGCCGCGTATTGCTGCGCCACCATGTTCTGGGCCAGGCGATCCCGTTCCTCGGCGCTCAGGGAACGGAAGATCTTCACTTCATCGAGCAAGGCCCGAGCGCGGGTCGACGGCTCGATCACACCATCGGGTTGCCGGGAAATACCAGCCGCTTCGAGGTGCCGATGGGCCAGGTCGAACAGTTGATTGCGCACTTCACCTTTTTTGCCCAGTTCGGCGATGAAGCCGCTGGCCACGTATTCGGACATGGTTTCGCCGGCCTCCTTGAGCACGGCTTTCGGCGGCGGATCGAGCAGCAGGCTGTTGCTGCCTTGCAGGGTGCGGTCCAGGGCATCGAGGACCCGACGCGGACGGATGTGGTTGGGCACCTGAATGCTGATCGACACGCCGTGCATATTGAACGGGCGGCTGAGGTTGACGATCTTCGCCTTGGCCGCCACCGAGTTCGGCACCACCGCCGTGCTGCCGGCGCTGGTCAGCAGGTGGGTGGCGCGCCAGTCGATGTCCAGCACCTTGCCTTCAATACCGTCGATGGAAACCCGGTCATCGACCTGGTACGGCTTTGTGGTGTTGAGCACGATGCCGGAGAACACGTCGCTCAAGGTGCTCTGCAATGCCAGGCCCACCACGATGGCGACGACGCCGGAGGTCGCCAGCAAACCTTTCACCGGCAGCTCCAGCACGTAGCCGGCAGCGGCCACCACGGCAATCAGGAACACCAGTGCGCCAATGACATCCTGCAGCAGCCGGCCGCTGTGGCCGATACGCCGCATCAGGGCCAGGCCGATCACTTCGGTCAGCACCCGCGCGGCGTACAGCCACCAGAGAATCCCCAGCGCCGTGGCCCCCAACTGCGCCACGCGATCATCGGTAAACAAGGGCGCCTGCAACGGGCTGACGCCGGCGTTGATGAGCACCGCGCTGAACAGCACAAACAGCGCCAGGCGCACACCGACCCGGCTGACGCGATGCTTGAATGGCGCGAGGTGCCAGAGCAGGGCGTCGACTACCAACAGCAGTGCGCTCAGGGAAAGCAAATGCTCAAGGAGCAAGGACATGGGGAAACTCCATTTAAATGCTTGCGGCAAACAGATCGCAGATCCTTCGGGGAAGGTGATTTCAGTGCGGTGAACGAAGATTAATGGTGTGCCAGGAAGGGAAAAAGCGGCTATAAAGTGTTTGACTGTCAACCGGGATGTGACAATGAACCCCTTCGAAGATATGCGTATTTTTTGCCAGGTGATGGATTCCGGCAGCTTCACGGCAGCCGCCGATCAACTGGGCCTGTCCAAGCAGTTTGTCAGCCGCCGCTTGATGCAGCTCGAAGAGCGCCTGGGCGTGCGCTTGCTCAATCGCTCGACCCGGCGCCTGGATGTCACGCCGCTGGGACAGAGCTATTACGAGTCGGCCTTGCGCCTGCTCAGCGAAGTCGAACAAGTGGAGCAGGGCATCGCCGGCCAGACCACCGAGCCACGGGGGACCATTCGTGTGAGTGCGCCGCTGTCGTTCGCACTGGCGCATCTGGGCTGCCTGTTGCCGGTGTTTTTGCAGCGCTATCGCGACGTGACGGTAGAGATGGATTTGAGCGATCGTCCCGTTGATTTGCTCGGTGAGGGCTACGACCTGGCGCTGCGCATCGGCACACTGGAAGACTCGACACTGATCGCCCGACGCATTGCCTCCATTGAACGGGTGTACTGCGCAAGCCCGGCGTACCTGACCGAACGCGGCACACCGCTCAAGCCAGAGGATTTGCACGGTCACGACTGCCTGCCGTACGGCCATGGTCGACAGGTGCAATGGCGTTTTGCGGGGCAGGGCAAGCCATTGAGCGTCAATGTCAGCGGGCGGATGCGGGTCAACAACGGTGAATTGCTCAAGGACGCGGCGATTGCCGGGCTGGGGATCACGTATTTGCCGACGTTCATCGTCGGCTCGGCGTTGAAGGATGGACGGCTGGTGGAAGTGCTGGAGGATTTGCGGCCGGAGCCGCTGACGTTGTCGGCGGTCTATCCGCAACACCGGCAGAGTTCGCGGCCGGTGCAGGCGCTGGTCGAGTTCTTGCGCGAAGAACTGGATCAGTCTGAGGGTGGGTTGTAAGAAGAGGGTTCATACAATCTATTGTGGGAGCGGGCTTGCTCGCGAAAGCGGTGTGTCATCAAACATTGAGTTGACTGACCCACCGCTGTGT
>NZ_JAHBDN010000001.1:0-7988 GCF_019956445.1 Pseudomonas sp. BF-R-19 | reverse complement strand
GTGGCGGCGGTGGAAACGGCGGTGGAAACGGCGGCGGAAATGGTGGCGGAAATGGCGCAGGCCACGGCGGCGGCATGGGTGGCGGACACGCCGGCACAGGCCACTCCGGCAGTAACGGCCGCGGCAACGGGCTGGACAGCGACCATGCTGGCAAATCCGTACGCGACCATGGCCTGAGCGGGAACCACTACGGTAGTGCGCGCAACGATGACAACGGTCATGGCACCACGACCTCAGGCATCGCCCACTCCAAGGATACTCGCGGCATCGCCAAGGCCAGGGCCATTTCGGCCTCGACGCCGGGTGAGCACAACACCAAAGGCTTGAGTAAGGGCGGGTTGTCGAGCTCGAAAAAAACCCATTGAGTTCGCGGCGACAGATCAGTTTCTGAAAAGCAAAAAACCCGCTGCAAGGCGGGTTTTTTATGCCTGGAAATTGATCTGCGATCACCGCGCATCTCGTTCCCCGCCAGCCATCACTCACAACCTTGGCCGCACAACGGGCATTACACGGACAGAAAACGAGCCACCTGGACACATCGCGCAGTGATTTGCGTTTGCCGGCGATTTGTCATGTTCAGCGCCAATTCAATGTAGATATTAGTCAGCCCAACGCGATTTCAATGAGGCTGCACTGTGTTCCAACGACTTGTGTGTTCGCTGTCTGCTTTGAGC
The DNA here is from genome assembly GCF_019956445.1 of Pseudomonas sp. BF-R-19. Taxonomy (NCBI): domain Bacteria; kingdom Pseudomonadati; phylum Pseudomonadota; class Gammaproteobacteria; order Pseudomonadales; family Pseudomonadaceae; genus Pseudomonas; species Pseudomonas sp. BF-R-19. The sequence continues at coordinate 7,314 of NZ_JAHBDN010000001.1, read as the reverse complement.
CTGTCCATCGCTGCCGCCCAGGCTGCCGAGACTGTCCCCCTCAACGCCCCACGCCTGAAGAGCATCGACAACTTCCGTGATGTCGCCGGTCTCACCACCGCGTATACCACGGCCAACGACGGCACCATGCGTGGCGGGGTGTTTTACCGCTCCAATGCGCTGACGCCATCGGCGGCGGATCTGGCGACCCTCAACGGCCTGGGCATCAAGGCGGTCTACGACCTGCGCACGCCCAGCGAGATCGCCGCCACGCCCGACACGATGCCCACGGGTGCGACGTACACCAACATCGACATCATCGGCGGTTCCACGTCTGGCGCGAACATCACCAATATCGCGTTCCACAGTGCCGCCGAAGCCACTGCCATGATGCAGGACACCAACCGTGATTTCGTGCGGAACCCGGGGATGCGCAGCGAGTTCAACCAGCTGTTCAACGAGCTGGCCACGGTCGACGGCGCCGCGCTGTTCCATTGCACAGCCGGCAAGGACCGCACGGGCTGGACCGCCGCTGTGCTGCAAAGCATCGCCGGGGTCGACGATGCCACCATCATGAGCAACTACCTGGCGACCAACGACTACACCGCCGCGCGCATCAAGGCGACCATGGCGGCCTTGCCACCGAGCCTGGCGACCATCTATGGGCCGCTGATCGGTGTGGAGGCCAGTTACCTGCAAGCCGGCCTGGACCAGGTGACCGCGCAGTACGGCACGATGGACAACTACCTCAAGCAAGGCCTCGGCCTGTCCCAGGAAACCATCTACGTGCTGCGCGGCAAGATGGTGTTCTACAACAGCCTGCCGGGCGCGGCGGACCTGGCCGGCAACGCCGCGGCCGGTGCGCAGTTGCTGCAGCAACTGCAGAACAGCAACCTGTCGGGCACCTACAGCGCCTACAACTACTACCTGCAGTCGGCCATCGATGCCCGCAGCCTCGGGGGCGTGGAGTCCACCATCGGCGGTCAGGTGAATGCCGACGCTGCGAGCTACCTGCTGCGCCAGGGCGCGATGATCGAACAGGCCGCCGCGCCGTTCACCAGCGGCATCGACCTCAAGGCCGGGCAATATCGCCTGTGGAGCACCGCCCTGGCGGGGTATCTGGGCACCGACGGTTCGTCCCAGGCCTCCAGCAGCAACGAGCATAGCCAGGGCATGATGATTGGCCTGACCCAGCGCTTTTCCGAACAGCTCAGCGCCCATGCCGGTTTCGGCTACAGCAGCGGCAATGTCGGTGGCGCAGGTGGCGAGGCCGATACCGACCTGACCTTCTTCAGCGTCGGCGCACGCTTTGCCCCGAACGGCCTGGAGCGTGGCCTGTTTGTGGATGCCGATGCCAGCGCCGGCTATCTCGATTACGAGAGCAAGCGCGAACTCGGCGGCGGTCTGGGCACGGCCAAGGGCGACAGCCATGGCAACCTCACCGGCGCGACCCTGGCGCTCGGTTACCGTGTGCCGGTGAACGGCGTGACCCTCGAGCCGAGCCTCGGCGTGCGGATCAGCCACGTCAACCTGTCGGGCTTCCAGGAAAAAGGCAGCGAACTGGCCCTGGACGTCGACGGCATCCACCAGACCCGCAAGAGCGCGGTGGCCAACCTCAACGCATCCTTTGCACCTGTCGGCCTGGGCGCCTGGCAAGTGGTGCCGGGCGTGCAAGTGGGCTACGAGCATGTGTTGGGCGACCCTGAAGTCGACAGCGAAGGGCAACTGCTGGGCCTGGACATTGAACAGCAAGCCGCCTTCGACAACCGTGACCAGTTCACCGGTGGCGTCAACGTCATGGCCAACCTTGGTCCGTGGAGCGTAGGGGCGGAAGTCGGCGCCAGTGGCGGCGGCGACAGCCACGGTTTTAATGGCGGGCTGAAGGCCAGTTATCTGTTCTGACGGTCAGTTGAGGCAATCTGTGGGAGCGGTGTTGTTTGTCGTACGCAGGATTGGTGGGCGACACGGATTGAATGTGGGAGCGAGCTAGCTCGCGATCGCGATTTTGCATTCAACATCCATGTTGCCTGACACGACGCCATCGCGAGCAAGCTCGCTCCCACAGTGGTTTTTTGTCGTGCGCGGGAACTGTGTGCGGCACCGATCAAAGGGTGGGAGCGGGCTTGCTCGCGAAGAGGCCGTGTCAGTCGGTATAGATGTTGAATGTCACTCTGTCTTCGCGAGCAAGCTCGCTCCCACAATGGTTTTTGTCGTACACAGGATTTGTGTCCGACACCGATCAAAGGGTGGGAGCGAGCCTGCTCGCGATGGCGTCGTGTCAGTCGACGTAGATGTTGAATGTCACTCTGTCTTCGCGAGCAAGTCGAATCGTCGCACCGCCGCTCCCACAGTGGTTTTTTGTCGTGCGCGGGAATTGTGTGCGACACCGATCAAAGTGTGGGAGCGGGCTTGCTCGCGAAGGCGGACTCACAGCTAACGAAGAGGGCGGCTGACATTCCGCTTTCGCGAGTGCTCCCGCTAACCCCTCAATTGGTCGCCATTGGCCGCGTTCGCAGACCCTTTCTCACGTCTGCGGGGCTGATGCCGTAGGCACTCTGGAAGTACTGGCAAAACCGCCCGACATTGCTGAAGCCATGTTGCAAGGCCACGTCTGTGACCGACGGCGACACCCCCTGGGACAGCGCGGCAAAGGCGCGCTCCAGGCGTACCTGACGCTGATAGGCAACGATCGAAGTGCCCATGAAACGCTGAAAACCTTCCTGCAATGCGCGCAGGCTGACGTTGGTCAATCGCGCCAGCTCGGTGCCGCTGGCCAGGTGGTCGGAATGCTCTTGAATGTACTCGACGGCCAGCTTCACATGCCGCGGCGCTATCAGTGGGGAAGGGCGCCGGAGGGCTTCGGTGAAGTTGTGCGGCCAGGCTTCCAGCACCGCATCGACCAGCATTTCGCGTAGGCGTGAAGGCATCAGCGAACCTGTGTTGATCAGCAGGTCGAACTCGGTTCCGGTGGCCAGGTCCACCAGCGCCTTGATGCCCTGCAAGGCTGGTACGCTCAGATCCACCACGGGTTCAAAACAGATTTTTTGCAGGATCGGCTTACCCAGCAACATCGACAGTCGTTCGGTGATCAGCGCCCGGCTGATCGAAATCCCGTGCTGCGCATGATTGTCGACAAAGCGCGCCGAGCGAACCTCGGCCTTGTCGATCGCCAGGCCGATCCGGGCGAAGCCCACCGACTCGGTAACGTGGTTGAAGATGATCTTGCCGGCGGTGGGAATGACAAAGGTGATTTCATCAAGAGGGGCGGGGAAAGCCACCGTGAAGTCACCGCGATAGTGCATGCGGCGAAAACTGACACCTTCGTGCCGGCCGTAGACCCCGCCGATGATGATGTTTTTCGGCGGCGGTGCAGAGTCGGAATAAAGGTTGCCGAACAGGTTCGAGAACAACGCGCCAAAGTCGTCGCAGCTCATGTCGTTGGACCTGATGATGATTTGTTTGCGCGTCGTGCTTGCGTACACCTGAAGTGGCACCTTGAGCGGATGGGCAAAGCCCTGGTGCAGGACGCTGGCGATCGGAGATCGAGCGGATGCGGTTCGGGAAAGCGCTAGGACGTTATCAGTGAGTAATGACAGGTTTGTTACCGGTTGTTGCCGCCGGCCCCGTTTCCGTCCACCCGACGCCACCGCTCGCACCGGACAACCGGTGGCGCGAGCGGTACTCGGGCGTGGGCTGGCCTGCAAGGGCCGCGGCTATTTCACCGGCTCTGTTGCCTTGATATCCCCGCAAAAGATATCGACGTTGCCATCGGTCGAAGCCGTTCGCACGACCACCGAATACTTGCCGTCAAGCAGGGTTTGCAACGGCACAGGCGCGGTTCTGGTAAAGGACCAGCCGCGTACGGGTTGGGCTTCGGTGTTGACGGTGTCGTTCATCGCGTAGGCGACTGACCCGGGTTGCTGGCAGCTGCCATTATTGATGAACGAGTAAAGGCGCAGGGGCAGGGTGACCCCCATTGGAGCACCGCTGATGAAGAAACTGAGCCCGGTTTTCTTGTCCCAGTCGGTCAAGGTGACGGTGCCGATCTGACCGGCGTTTTGCCGGGTGGCGACCAGGTTGACGTTCACGCCGTGGGTCGATGAAGTGGTGCAGCCGAAAAGGCTTGCCGCAACCATGAGTGCTGCCAGTGAGGTTTTTAGCTTCATTGCCAAACTCCTGAGTTGAAGAACTGCAATGGGGGAGTTAGCGGGTATAGCTCATTTATCGCTTTCATGACGTCGTCCATACGAGGCTTCCCCTTTCAGGAAGGACGTGATGGACGTTTTCGGGCCTGAATCAACGAATCCCTTCATCGCCGCGCAAACCGACTACATTTGTAATCTACCGAGCCCGATTGCCCGGACGTTTGCCGGTGTATTCAACCCATGCCCCACCCTTGGAATCTCCCGAGCCTGAGCTGATTGCCTGCCGACACGCGCGCTTTGATGCCGATGAGGGTTTGCAATGGTTGCGCGTGCAGTTAAAGGATTGTGCGGTCAGTTGAGCCCACTCATCATCCGCATGGACGATTTGCCACTGGAGTGACTGATGAATCAACAAGGCAGCCATCCGCAAGAGCGGATTCCCGGCACTCCACAGCGGGGAACCTTGCGCAGCCTGTTGATCCCGGAATGGCTCGGCAGCTACCGGCCAGACTGGCTGCGTGGCGATGTGGTCGCCGGGCTGACGGCAGCGGCCGTGGTCATTCCCAAGGCGCTGGCGTACGCCACCATTGCCGGCCTGCCGGTGCAGGTCGGGCTGTACACGGTGCTGGTGCCGATGGTCATCTATGCCGTGCTCGGCACATCGCGCCCGCTTAGCGTCAGCACCACGACCACCCTGGCCATTCTTGCCGGCTCCGCGTTGGGCCAGCTCAGCCCCGATGGCGATGCGGCGACCTTGCTCGCCGGTTCCGCCACGCTGGCCCTGATGGTGGGTGCGATCCTGATTGTCGCGGGGCTGCTGCGCCTGGGTTTCGTCGCCAATTTCATTTCCGAACCGGTGCTGGTGGGTTTCAAGGCCGGCATCGGCGTGGTCATCGTGCTCGACCAGTTGCCCAAGCTGCTGGGTACTCACATCGACAAAGGCGACTTCCTGCACAACCTGGTGGCCACGGTCCAGAGCGTCGGCCATGCCTCGCTGCCGACCGTGGCGGTCGGTGTGTTCATGGTCCTGCTGCTGGTGGGCATGAAGCGTTTTACACCCCGGCTGCCCGCACCCTTGATTGCAGTGGCGCTTGGCATCATCGGCATGAGCCTGTTTGGCCTGGAGCGCTTTGGTGTGTCCGCCGTCGGCGTGGTGCCGATCGGGTTGCCCGCGCCGACCCTGCCGGTATGGTCGATGGCCGAGACCCTGTGGTCCTCGGCGATGGGGATCGCGCTGATGAGTTTCACCGAAACCATCGCGGCGGGGCGCGCGTTCGCCCGCAGTGACGAGCCCGCGCCACAACCGAACCGGGAGCTGCTGGCCACCGGCGTTGCCAATATCGGCGGTGCGTTTCTCGGGGCCATGGTCGCCGGTGGCGGCACCACCCAGACGGCGGTGAATCGCCTGGCCGGCGCCCGTTCGCAACTGGCCGCACTGGTCACCGCTGCACTGGCACTGGGCACATGTCTGCTGCTGGCACCGCTGATAGGCCTGATGCCCAACGCCACGCTCGCCGCCGTGGTGATCGTGTATTCGGTGGGCCTGATCGAACCGGCGGAATTTCGCGAGATCCTGTCGGTTCGCCGTACTGAATTTGGCTGGGCCGTGGTGGCCATGATCGGCGTGATGCTGCTGGGCACGCTGCAAGGGATCGTCGTGGCGATTATCGTCTCGTTGCTGGCCTTGGCTTATCAAGTCTCGGACCCTCCCGTGCATGTCCTGGGACGCAAGCCCGGCACCAACGTCTATCGCCCGCAGGCCACCGACCACGCAGACGACGAACACTTTGACGGGCTGCTGTTGCTCAGGCCCGAAGGTCGGGTGTTCTTCGCCAATGCCGAGCGCATCGCCGACAAGATCCGGCCGCTGATCGACGAGGCGACACCCAAGGTCGTGGTCCTGGACCTGCGCAGCGTGTTCGACCTGGAATACACCGCGCTGAAAATGCTCACCGGGGCGGAACAGCAACTGCAGGAAAAAGGCATTTCATTGTGGCTGGTGGGCATGAGCCCGAGCGTATGGGAAATGGTCATCAAGGCACCCCTGGGCCATACGCTGGGCGAGGCGCGCATGTTCCTGAACCTGGAACTGGCGGTTGAACATTATCAGCGCAGTCGACGCTGAATGAACGCGGCCGGAGGCACTCCGGACGCTATGTGACGCATTGAAGGAGTTAACGGGCATGGCGAAGAAGAAGGCGGTAAGCAAAAGCAAACCGGTAGAAAGCGGCAAGCTCAAGAACAAGGTGTATCTCGAGGAACTGGCGCGGCTGCATGTCGAGATGGTCAAGCTGCAGGAGTGGGTGCAGCACACGGGCGCCAAGGTCTGCATCATCTTCGAGGGCCGTGACGGCGCCGGCAAGGGCGGGACCATCAAGGCGCTCACCGAACGGGTCAGTCCTCGAGTGTTCCGGGTAATGGCGCTGCCGGCGCCAACAGAACGGGAAAAAAGCCAGATGTATGTGCAGCGTTATCTGCCGCACCTGCCGGCGGCCGGCGAAGTGGTGATCTTCGATCGCAGCTGGTACAACCGCGCCGGAGTCGAGCGGGTCATGGGTTTTTGCAGCGAAGAACAGGTGCGCAATTTTCTCACCTCGGTGCCGCGCGTCGAGCAGGCACTGGTGGAATCGGGAATCATCCTTATCAAGTACTGGCTCGAAGTGAGCCAGGAGGAACAGACCCGACGGCTCAAGGAGCGTATCACCGACGGGCGCAAGATCTGGAAGCTGTCACCCATGGACCTCAAGTCCTATAACCGCTGGTACGACTACTCCCGTGCCCGGGATGACATGTTCGAGGCCACCGATACAGACTTCGCCCCGTGGCGGGTCGCCAACTCGAATGATAAGCGACGGGCGCGACTGAACATCATCAGCGATGTGCTCAACAGCATTCCCTATGAGGAAGTACCGCGGGCGAAAGTGAAACTGCCCAAGCGCCAAAGTCCCGGCAACTATCGGGATCCGAACTATCCGTTCAAGTTCATTCAGGAAAAATTCTGATCGTTGCATCGGGCAGGAGCCAGTCCACGCCGGCTCCTGCTGCATGCCATCAGGCCTTGATCACGTACCCATACGCCCGGGTACGCCCGCCTTCCTGCTTCAGGTACACGCCCTGCAACTCCGGCGTGAAGCCGGGCAAGCGATTGATGCCTTCTTCCAGGGCCAGGAAGTATTTCAACACCGCGCCG
>NZ_JAHBDN010000011.1:0-168962 GCF_019956445.1 Pseudomonas sp. BF-R-19 | reverse complement strand
CGACCGGTGTCGTGAGCTACAGCTACACCCTGAACGATAACGAAGCCCACCCAACGGCCAACGGCACCAACACCCTGCCTGAGCAGTTCGCCGTGACCGTGGTCGATGACAACGGCACCACCGCGACTGGTTCGCTGGACGTCAACATCGTCGACGACCTGCCCAATGGCGTGGACGACAGCAACGCCAATACCGCTTCGGAAACCCAGCTGACGTTGAGCGGCAACGTGCTGAGCAACGACGTGCAAGGCGCGGATCGGGTAACGGTCGGGGAAAGCGCCGGACCGATCACCCCCGGCACTTTCACCGGGACTTACGGCACCCTGGTGCTGAACGCCAACGGCACTTACACCTACACCCTGAACCCCAACGATGCCGACTTCAAAGCCCTGCACGGCGGTGGCGACGGCAGCGAAACCTTCACCTACACCATCACCGATTCGGACGGCGACAGCAGCACCGCCAACCTGGTGCTCAACGTCTACAACAACGACAATCCGGTGACCCTCAACGGCCTCGACGTGTATGGCGGTGAGCTGAAGGTCTACGAGAAAAACCTCAGCGACGGCAGCGCACCGGACTCCACGGAGCTGACCCGGAACGGCACCTTTACCGTCACCGCCCTCGACGGTGTCACGACCCTGGCCGTCGGCGGCATCGCCGTGGTCACCGGTGGCGTGGCCGCCGGATTCCCGCAATCGATCACCACGCCGTTGGGCAGCACGCTGACCATTACCGGGTTCAACGCGGCGACCGGTGTCGTGAGCTACAGCTACACCCTGAACGATAACGAAGCCCACCCAACGGCCAACGGCACCAACACCCTGCCTGAGCAGTTCGCCGTGACCGTGGTCGATGACAACGGCACCACCGCGACCGGTTCACTCGACGTCAACATCGTCGACGACCTGCCAAAAGGCGTGTACGACAGCAATGCTTCAACGGCCTCGGAAACCCAGCTGACGTTGAGCGGCAACGTGCTGAGCAATGACGTGCAAGGCGCGGATCGGGTAACGGTCGGGGAAAGCGCCGGGCCGATCACCCCCGGCACTTTCACCGGGACTTACGGCACCCTGGTGCTCAATGCCAACGGCACCTACACCTACACGCTGAACCCCAGCGATGCCGACTTCAAAGCCCTGCACGGCGGTGGCGACGGCAGCGAAACCTTCACCTACACCATCACCGACTCGGACGGCGACAGCAGCACCGCCAATCTGGTGCTGAACGTCTACAACAACAACGATACGGTGACCCTCAACGGCCTCGACGTGTATGGCGGTGAGCTGAAGGTCTACGAGAAAAATCTCAGCGACGGCACCAGCCCCGACACGTCGGCCCTGACCCGGACCGGGACGTTCACCGTGACCGCCCTCGACGGCCTGCAGACCCTGACCGTGGGCGGCATCACGGTCGTCAGCGGTGGCGTGGTCGCCGGCTTCCCGCAAACCGCCGTCACGCCACTGGGCAGCACCCTGACCATCACCGGGTTCAGCTCGGCGACCGGTGTCGTGAGCTACAGCTACACCCTGAACGATAACGAAGCCCACACAACGGCCAACGGCGCCAACAACCTCATCGAGAACCTCAACGTCGTGGCCACCGATACGGACGGCGACAGCGAGACCGGGCAGATCAACGTCAACATCGTCGATGACCTGCCGAGCGCCAAACCTGACTCGTCGTCGGTAGTGGAGGGCGGCACCGTCAACATCAGTGTGCTGGGCAACGACATCAGCGGCGCCGATGGTCCGGCGACGGTGGTCGGCGTACGCGCCGGCAGCAATACCTCGACGTCGGCCATCGGCGGGTTGGGCAACCCGATCAACGGCACCTATGGCTACCTGACCCTCGATGCCAACGGCAACGCGGTGTATCACAGCAACCAGAATTCGCTCGGCGATGCGGGGGCCACCGATACGTTCACCTATACCGTGCGTGATTCCGATGGCGATGAAAGCACCACCACCATCACCATCGACGTCGCCAACAGCATCATCAAGGCCAACCCCGATAGCGACGTGACGGTCTACGAAAAAGCCCTCGACCTGAGCAAGGACGGGCAGGACCTGGCCGCCGCTACGGTCACCGGCAGCGACCCGGGCAACACTGGCGAAACGGCGTCCGGGACCCTGGTCGGTTCGGTCTCGGGTGGCAGCGGCGCGCTCACCTACACCCTGGTCGGCAGCGCCACCGGCACCTACGGGCAGATCCTGCTCAACCCCGACGGCAGCTACACCTACACCCTGACCTCAGCGCCGAAAACCTCGCCGAATGCCAACGACGGGCCGAACAGCCTGAGTGAAAGCTTCACCTACAAAGCCACCGATGCGCTGGGCAACAGCAGTACCAGCACCATCGTGGTCAGCATTGTCGATGACGTGCCCAAGGCGGTGGCAACGGATCGCTCGGTGGCGGCGGTGGAGATCGATTCCAACCTGCTGATCGTGCTCGACGTCTCCGGCAGCATGGACGACCCTTCCGGCGTGTCGGGTCTGTCGCGGCTGGATCTGGCCAAGCAAGCCATCAGTGCCTTGCTGGATAAATATGACGACCTGGGCGATGTGAAAGTGCAGCTCGTCACCTTCAGCAGCAGCGCCACCGACATGACCTCGGTGTGGGTCGATGTCGCGACCGCCAAGACACTACTGGCCGGCCTCATCGCGAACGGCGGCACCAACTACGACGCGGGCGTGGTGACCATGCAGACCGCGTTCAACACCTCGGGCAAACTGACCGGTGCGCAAAATGTCGGCTACTTCTTCTCCGACGGCAAGCCCACCACCGGCCAGGAAATCGGCACCGCCGACGAGACCGCGCTGAAAGCCTTCCTCGATGCCAACAACATCAAGAACTACGCGATCGGCCTGGGCAGTGGCGTGAGCAACGCCAACCTCAATCCACTGGCCTATGACGGCAGCAGCCACACCGACACCAATGCGGTGGTGGTGACCGACCTCAACCAGCTCAACTCGGTGCTGTCCGGCACGGTGATCGGCGCACCGGTAACCGGTTCGCTGCTGGGCGAGGGCGGCACATTCGGCGCCGATGGCGGCTTCATCAAGACCATCACGGTGGACGGCACCACGTACACCTACGATCCGAGCGGCAACAGCAATCAGGGCTCGCTGAGCTTCAGCGGTGGGCTTAACCACGGCACGTTCAACACCGTGGACAACACGTTGAACATTGCCACCAACAACAGCGGTACCTTGCAGATCAATCTCGACACCGGTGAATACGCCTACATTTCGCAGAAAACCACATCGGTATTGATCACCGAAACCATCGGCTTCACCGCCAGCGACAACGACGGCGACCTGGCCAGCGCCACCCTGACGGTCAAAGTCATACCGAACGCACCGCCAGTGGCCGCCGATGATAACGTCATCACCAACGTGCTCTCGGGCACTGTCGTGGTACCGGGCGAACTGTTGTTGGCCAACGACACCGACCCTAACGGCGATCAACTCTCGGCGACACCGACCTCGTTCAACACCGGCTGGATAGCCAAGGGCGCGGACTTCACCGGCACCGGCGCGATCAGCTTCACCGGCACCAACAACAACCCTGCCAACCAGAGTCTGGCCGACGTGCGCAATGCCTTTGCGGCCAACACGGCAACCATGACGGCGCTGCTGGTGGTCAGTGGCTATCTCGGTTCAGCGAACAACTCCAATGGCAACAATGAAGACCTCATCACGGTCAAGCTGAAACAAGGTGAGACGCTCAACCTCGATCACAACCTGGATGCCGGGCACGTCACGATGGAGTATTCACTCAACGGTGGGGCGTTCGTCAGCATCGCCGATGGCGGCACCATCACCGCCAGCGCGGATGGCACCTACCAGATCCACCTGACCAACATCACCAACCCCGGTAGCGGCAATTCGAATGCGGCGGAAGACTATCAGCTGACCATGACCGTGAATTACGCCGGGGCACACGACGTCACCACGGATTACCACGGCACCTACACCGCCAACGATAACCATGGCGGCAGCGACTCGGCCAACCTGACCATCAGTTATCAGGACGGCCACACCCTTACCGGCACCAGCGGGGATGACGTACTGGTGGCGGGCACGGGCAACAACATCATCAATGCCGGCGACGGCAACGATGTGCTCACTGCCGGCTCCGGCAACAACGAGCTGCACGGCGGCGCCGGCAATGATCTGCTCTTCAGCGGGCCGGGCAATGACATCCTCGATGGCGGCACGGGCATCGACACGGCCAGTTACGCCCACGCCAGCGCCGGAGTGACGGTCGACCTCAGTCTGCTCGGTGGGCAAAACACCCTGAGCGCGGGCTCGGACACCCTGACCGGTATCGAAAACCTAACCGGCTCGAACTTCAACGACACCTTGTCCGGTGACAACAACAGCAACGTGATCAACGGCGGCCTGGGCAACGACATCCTCAACGGCGGGGGCGGCGATGACTGGCTGATCGGCGGCCTGGGCAACAACACCCTGACCGGCGGAACGGGGGCCGATACCTTCCAGTGGCTCAAGGGCAACAGTGGCCATGACGTGATCACCGACTTCACGCCCGGCACCGACAAGCTCGACCTGTCGCAACTGCTGCAAGGGGAGAGCGGCACCACGGCTTCACTGGATGACTACCTGCACTTCACCGTCACCGGCAGTGGGCCGTCGACGGTGACCAGCATCGATGTCAGCGCCATGGCCGGCGCCTCGCCGAACCAGACCATCGACCTGGCCGGCGTCAACCTCGCCAGTCATTACGGTGTAACGCCGGGAGCGGGTGGGGTGATTGCGGGCGGGCATGACACGGCGACCATCATCAACGGCATGCTCAACGATCATTCCTTGAAGGTGGATACCGTGTGACCTGAAAACCCACAAAGAACCCGCCATCCCTGTGAAGGAGTGGCGGGTTTTTTGTTGCCCGAGACAATGGTGAATCTCCGACCAGTGGTAGCAAAACCTGTAATTTCTGACAGTAGCCAGTCTTCTGTAACTGCCTTTTAATCGAGCCAACGATTAGGCAAATCGAGTTTTCAATTTCCTCTGCGCTGCACTTCGAACAGGCGCCGATCATTCTGGATTGGGCGTTGAGTCGCTACGTGGGCTAAATGCCCGATACTGAAAGGAGCTTTGAAATGACCGTCCTAGAAAAACTGTCCACCAAAGAGAAAAGACTGCTCAGTTACAGGAAAAAACCGCGTAGCGCTCCTCTGGAGGATTTGAATCCACCCTCACTGGAAACGATCGCGTTGCTACCGGCAACGACCGATGACCTGGGTAATCAACTTCACTCCAGGGATCAAGGTCTTGAGATGAAGTTGAAGCTCTCACGGTTTCCAGCATCAAACTATCCGGACGGCTCATCCATCACCGTACAAGCACTGTTCAATGACATTCTGGTTGGGAACGTGCTGAACGGAACGACGCCGTTATCGGACGCGTGGTTCGAGCAAACACTGACGGTGCCGGCAGGCCTTACTGCCACCGAGGGTGAGCACAGTGTGCAATATCGTATTAAATATCGACTGAACGAAGACGATTCGTTGCCGCTCATCATCCGGGTAGATACCCAAGCCCCTACACCTGTCACCGAAACCATTGTTCCCCCCAGGATCAAAACCGAGGGCATTACTGCCGAGTACTTTGTCGAGGAAGCTGTCGACCATGTGCTGGTGGGTTATCTGCCGACTTACCCGGTTGCAAAAATCGGCGACATCGTTGAATTCATGGTCAAGGAAGTCGGGAAACCGGACGATCAGGCAACGCTCATCGAGCGCATTGAGCGGATGGACCTTTCGGATCCATTGAGCACGCAAAAACTGACCAAGTCCTTGATCGGGATTGATGAAGGGGAAATCGAGTTATTTGTTTACGTGACCGATCGCAAGGGAAACAAAAGCCTTGCTTCACCGAAACTGAAAGTTGATGTGTCACTTTTCCCTGCACCGGCTGGAGAAGTGGCGACAGTTCCGCTGCATGATGATGACAACATCATTTTATTCGAAGATGCACGCGGGCCTGTGAGCGCCATACTCGACTATGCGAATTTCAAGGCTAATGATAAGTGGCGGTTGGCCGTTGATCAGCAAACGCCAGCATTGGAACCTGATGTTGATGCTGTTCCGTTCTCCCATACATTTACTTACCGCTATCTTTACAATAATAACGATGGCCCAAAGGATGTTGATTTTGAATGGCAAGTCAGGCGCGGCAATAAACTTTATCCCGAAACGCCTCACAGCCGGAAACTGAAAATCGACCTGAGAAAGCCGGGAGAACAACCCGATCCGGATAACCCCGGTTTACCTGGCTCGCCTGATCCAAAACTGCCGCTGATAACGGTTCAGGGTGTGAGCCCGGGAAGACCCAATTACCTGATCAAACAAGACGCGAATTTGGGCGCGATCGCTTTCGTCAATATTTATAAAGGACACAAGGAAAACGACGTCATACAGCTTATTTATCACGGAGTAGCAGTAGATGAAGTCGATGGTGGCATTGTCAAGCTGGACGGCAGCGAAACCGACGCTACAGTACTGCAATTTAGAATCCCCGGCGCTTATATAGCGGGCAACGGAAACAATAAGCAAACACGTGTCGAGTACATTGTCAGTCATGATCAAAATGCCACGGTGGCGCGGTCGAATACGCAATATGTCGAAGTTTATGTTGATGCGATTCCTATGCCGCAGCCTGATTTTGCCATTACTGGCGATGCTGGCGATGGTCCGGAGTTGTATTGCGGATCTTTGAAGCACAATGCAGATTTGGGCACGATGGCCGTTGAAGTCAAGTTCCCGGCAAAAGCAGAGCTGGCAGATACAAAAATTACCTTTCATGTCCAGGGTTACGAAAACACCAACGATGGAAGTGGCAATGCGCCGGGGCTGGTGATACCTGAGGCTGCGGACTCCGTGGAAAAAACTCCAAACGCGGCCGAGGCCTCGGCAGGTTTCAGTGTGTTTTTCACTTATCACGTCTTCGAAAAAATCAAGAACGGTTGGTGTGAAGTCAGTTGCACTGCCAAACAGAATGATTACATCACACCGTCCGGCCCTCGCTCGTTCCGGGTGGGCATGGAACGTCCGGGTGGTGATTTCTGCGCTATTCCATGATCGAAAAAACAAGAGGCGCTTAGGCGCCTTTTGTTTTTTTACGTTTTTCGCTGTGTTGAAAATAGGTTTAGAGGAGGAGGTTTTTTAAGTGCGATTGGAGATTAATCCTACATTTTTTTGTAGGAAGTGACGCTATCTTGCGGCCCCTTCATAGTCCTCCAGTCGGTTTTGTTCGGTGAGGACGGATTGATCAACAGGACATGAACATGACAACTGACAACGTAACGTTACGCCCACCTTTTATTTCAGGTTCCAACGGAATGCTGGCATTAGTGCCGGCGTTTTTTTTGATGAGCTCGTCAGCGTTCGCTGCCGTGCTCGTCGACAACGGATCCACCCTGGATATCGATTCGGCTGCTGCACCTGACAGCTATGCGGTGAAAAACAACAGCACGCTGAACATGACCGAGGCGACCACCCGAAGTATCTATGTCCAGACCGGTTCTACCCTGAACATCAGTGGCGCGACCGTCACCGCTAATCCGGGCCAGGCGGGTATAACCATCAACACCAGTCGAGCGACCATTGATCGGGCGAAGGTCACCAGCGACACCATCGCGTTGCTGGTCAATCGCACCGCCGGAGGAACGTCAGGCTCGACGGTGACAGCGGCCAACAGCGTTTTCAGTGGTGCCACCGCCGGCGCCGCGGTGACAGGTTTCGGTACCCTTGAGCTGATCAACTCCGAAGTTACCGGAACGGGCGCAGGCAGCTCTGGCCTGATCGTCGCGGGGGGGAGCGCTCGTGCAACGGGCAACACTCGTATCAGTGGCGATGCTGCAGGTGTTCGATTTGAAACGAACCCACCCGTAGGCACTGCATCGTTGGTGCTGGACGGCTCCAGCGTAGTGGGCCGCAACGGGCCGGCGCTTGAGGTGGACGACGGTGTCAACGCTACGATCGAGGTGTTGAACGGTTCCACGTTGGCGGGCGGCAATGGCAATCTGCTGGAAGTCCTGGGCGCATCGACGGCAGCCATGAGAGTGGCCGGCAGCGCCTTGCAAGGCAACGTGCAAGTCACCGACAACAGCACCGCCAACCTGACGTTTGACCAAGGCCGGATGACTGGTGACGTAGTGGTCGAAAATGGCTCGACCGCCAATCTCACCCTGCAAAACGGCTCGCAGTTCACCGGTCGCCTGGATAACGTCACTGGCGTCACGCTCAGTCAGTCGAACTGGACCATGACCGGTAATGACACAGTCGGCAGCCTGACCATGGATGGCGGCCGGGTGGATTTCGGTGATGCCGCGGGCGCATTCCGTCAACTGAACATCGAAGCCCTTGAGGGCAGTGGCACGTTTGCCATGAAGGGCGATTTTGCTACCGGAACCGCTGATTTTCTCAATGTGACCGGCGCAGCCAATGGTCAATTCGGGCTGGAAGTCGCGGCTTCGGGCACGGATGCGGTGGCCACGCAACAACTGGCACTGGTGCGTACCGCCAGCGGCAATGCGCAGTTTTCGCTGAACGGCGGCCGGGTAGATCTGGGCACCTGGTCCTACGATCTGGCCAGCGCCACCGATGGCAGTGGCGGTACAGACTGGTTCCTCGACCCCACCACGAAAACGGTCAGCCCCGGTGCCCAGACGGCGTTGGCGTTGTTCCGCACCGCGTCGACCATTTCCTATGGCGAGCTGAAATCACTGGAAAACCGCATGGGCGACTTGCAATCGGATGGCAAATTGCATGGCGTTTGGGTACGTCCCTACGGCAACAAGTACAACGTCGCCGAAGGGGCGGGCGTGGCCTATCAACAGCGCCAACAGGGCGTTTCCCTGGGCGCCGATACTCGTCTGGGTGACGGCCCCTGGAGCATCGGGGTGCTGGCCGGCTACAGCCAGTCGGACATTGATCTCAAAGGCGGAAGCAGCGCAACGGTCGATAGTTTCTACGCCGGTCCATACGTTGGCTGGCAGGATCCGGACAACGGCTACTACGTCGATGGCGCGCTGAAGTTCAACCATTTCCGCAACGACTCAAAAGTCCGTTTGAGCGACGGAACCCGCGCCAAAGGCGATTACAGCAACTCGGCTGTCAGCGCACTGGTGGAAGTCGGTCGCAACATCCGGCTGGCGGATGATTGGCGGGTCAAACCATCCGCCCAATTGTCGGCCTCGGTCATCGAGGGCGCGAGTTATGACCTCGACAATGGCATGGACGCCGACGGCGACCGGACGCGTTCGTTGCGTGCCAAGCTGGGTGTCGCTGCCGGTCGTGACTTCAACATGGCTGGCGGCACCGTTGTGCAGCCATACGGGCGGGTCGCAATGGTTCATGAGTTTGCCAACAATGACAACGTGCATGTCAACGGCAACGAGCTCAACAGCGATTTGTCGGGCAGCGGTTTTGAGGTGGGTGGCGGAGTGTCCGTTGCCTTGGCATCCAATGTACGGGTGAGTACGGACCTCGACTACGGCAAGGGGGAAAATTACGAGCAGCCATGGTCGGTGACGCTGGGGGTGAGTTACGGGTTTTAAAGGCTAGGTATAAAGGAATGAAAAAAACCGCGTTAAGCGGTTTTTTTCATTGTCAGGTACAACGTGTGAAAAGCTTGCGGGTGAACAGGTAAACAACCCTGACTTACTGCTTGTTAAGTAATTGTAATGTACCAGGTTTGCGAAACCTGCTCATTCGCACCTTTCACCTGGAATCTGTGGCCTCCCTTTGATAGTTCACCGATGTCTATCCGGTATTCTCCTATTTCGTCAGCGAGTCTTCTGCTTGCGAAGATGTCATCAACATACAGTTTGAGTTCCGAGTTCTGGTAGGCGCCGGATCCGTAGAAGTAAATCAACCTTCGCTCAGACACACTTCCATTATCTGGAATGGGGTTTCCAGTGTCGTCTGTGACCCTATCAATTTTCAGCTCGGAGTTCGCCACCACGTAAAACGTGCGGGGCGGGCTGGACTCGGTATCCTTGACCTTGATGGTGATGCCATGAAGTCCAAGGGATAATCCGTACTGGCGACGCCAATCGCCTTTTTCATCGGCGGTTGTTCCAGGCATTTGTTGATTGCCATTCCAGACTTCAACTGTATGGTTTGGACTGGCCTTGCCGATAAACGTGAGGCTTGTGTCAGTGGTGTATCCACCTTCCAGAATGGGGGTGTTTTTGGAGTCGAAGATGTTCGTTATCTCCCCGAACGGTGTAACGGTAAACGTGTAGGGTGGGAAGGATGTTTCGCCCGCCCCATACAGGGCCATTGCGGTAAGGCTGACGAACTCGGTAAAAGCGGTTATGGGTTGTACCCACGTGCCCTCACCATTGGCCTCAGGCTCTCCCTGCGACTCAGTACCTTTAAGCAACCGGACCTTCTGTCCTGGTGTGGCCTTGCCGCTGACGGTCAGATGAATATCTCTGGTGGTGGAGCCAGACAGGACAAGGGTGCCCTTGGAATCCTTAACGCTTTCGATGTCCGGTTTGACGTCCTGTTTCCCGGTAGTAATCGTCCACGAATTAGACTCGGCATTGGCACCATAGTCTGCCATCGCGATGAATTCATAACGGGTTTCGTATTTCAGATTTCGAACGAGTCTGGCCCATTTGCCCTTATCGTCGGTCGGTTCCGGCGTCGGGTCGGTGACACCGTTGATCTTCAGCTTGATCCCGGCTGACGGCTTGGCATCACCCCTGACAATGACATGGTTGTATGGGGTACTTCCGTTGTCCTCGATCGGGCCGTCCGAATCGTACACGCGGGTATTGTGCGGCTTGATGGTGGATGCCACGGTAAAGGTGCGGGGCGGGGCGGTGATGTCCCCGTCGCCATAGTTCGCCTCGGCGGCCAGGCTGTAGGCACCGTCTGTCACATCGAGGAGGATTTTCCAGGCACCATCGCCGGGATCGGCCGTTGCGACGGCATCTTTTATGGGGGCGCCGCCATTGAGCAGCTGAATGCTCTCACCGGGCCTGGCATGCCCCTTGATGATCAACTGGTTCTTGTCGGTGGTGCCGTCTTCAGGGACAGAAGGGCCGTCTTCGGACTCGAGGACATCATCCAGGCTCAGCTCGACGTCCACCGCCACGGTAAAGGTGCGCGGTGGGTCGGTCACTTCGCCGTGCGCCTGGGCGGTAAGGCTGTAGGAATCAGGTATCACATCGATAACGATCTCCCACGCCCCATCGAGCCCGGCAGTGGTGGTAGCACCGTTGATAGGGTTGCCGTTATTGAGCAACTGGACTTCTTCACCCGGGCGAGCGAATCCATTGACCGTCACTTCATCCTCATAGGTCGTGCCGCCATCAGGGATCGACCCCTTGGAGTCGGCGACATCATCCAGGCTCAGCTCGACGCCCAACTCCACGGTAAAGGTGCGCGGCGGGGTGGAAATGTCGCCATCACCATAAAGCGCCTCGACGGTAAGGCTGTACGAGCCGAGGCTCACATCAAGTTCGATTTCCCAGAATCCGTCGTCCTCCCGGGCAGTTGTGACTGCTCCAGCGATGTGCCCGTCATGATTGCGCAACTGCACACGTCTGCCGGGCCTGGCATGGCCGCTGACCGTTACCTTATTTTCGTAGGTCTTGCCGCCCTCAGGGATCAACCCCGCTGAATCGGCGACATCGTCCAGGCTCAGCTTGACATCCTCCGCCACGATAAAGGCATAGGGCGGCTTGGAAATTTCGCCCTCGTCATAAAGCGCCTGAGCGTCAAGGCTGTACGAACGGGGGGGCACCTCAAGTTCGATTTCCCAGAATCCGTTGTCCTCCTGGGCGGTCGCCGTTGCTCCGTCGATAGGGGCGTCGTTATTGCGCAGTTGCACATCTTCGCCGGGTCTGGCATAGCCGCGGACCGTAACCTTGTCGTCGTAGGTGGTGCCGCCTTCAGCGATCACCCCCTGGGAATCGGAGACCTCATAAAGAATCAGTTTTACATCCAATACGACGCGGAAGTCGAACACGCCGGACTCTTTGCCATTGGTTGCCCTGATCTTGATGCTGTAGGCGCCAGCGGTGAGTCCATCGAAGGTGAGTTTGAACAGGCCGTTACTATCAACAGTGGCTTTCTTGCCCGTGGGTATGCCGCCGTTGAGTGCTTCAACTTCCATATCGGGAGGTGCGTAGCCGGAGAACTCCAGCGAGTCGCCGTCGTAGGCCGCGCCACTTTCGATCGGACCATCCTTGCCAGTGACTGTGTCGATAATCGGCGTCTCGGTCGCCAGAACGAAAATGTACTGTGTGGAGAAATCGTAGGGTATCTCTTTTTCCATAGCATTAAGGCTGTAACGCTTGAATCCCTGTTGAAAGTCGAGTTTTTTGATCCAGTTTCCTGAACTACCGGTGGTCACATCGCTGATAACGGTAAAGCGATCGCGAATATTGAGCGCCCTATTAGCGCCGGCGGTACCCTTTAATTCCAGGATTGGGTCAAAAGTAACGCTGTTTTCGCTAACGAGAGTACCGCTGCTGTCTCGGATTTCATCGAAGGTTACTGTCGCGGTCTCTTCACCCAGTGTGTCTGGCGTGAGTGCTGAAGTGTTCGGTGGTTTAGCAGTCATGATGATGACTCCGGGCGTTGAAAGGTGAGGGTGCCGGAGTGATTTAAAACCTGGTCTGATAGCTTGCCTACTGTCATAAATAACAGGTGCAGGTCGGTTTCCGATCAATGGTCGAAGTTGCATAGGCTGCCTTGCTACGTTGGCTTCGGCGCCCCGATCAACCGCCCCATCGCCCCGAACACACCCAACTCCCGGATGATCTCCAGTTCCCCTGGCGTCTCGACCATCTCCGCAATCAGCGGCAAATCAATACTGTTGGTCGCGCGAAAGATTGCGTCGATGAACAGCCGCTTGACAGGCTGCTCGTCGATGTTGCGAATGTAAGCCCCATCGATTTTCAGGTACGCCAAGCCCAACTGGGTCAGGTTGCCGATCTGGCTGAAGCGCCCGCCAAAGTGTTGCAGGCCGATTCGATAACCGGTCTTGAGCAATGTGCTGCAAAGGTTCTGCAGCACTTCGGGGGACGGCAACTGTCGCTCGTCGATTTCCAGGGTCAGCAGCGGCGCCAGTTCGGGAAGGGAGTCGAGCAGGTCGAGGATTGTTCGCCATTGCAGCGGGTCGCGCAGGGTGCTTCCGGACAGGCTCAGTGCCAAGGGCCTGCGGTTGACTACCAGGTCGTCCAGCGTGGCTTCGAGCATCGCCAGGTCGAAGCGTGCCGACCAGCCGAGACGCTCGATCCACGGCAGGAAATGCCCGGCGGCAATCGCCTCGCCCTGTGGGTCGAGCAGGCGTGCGAGCACTTTGTGATGCAGCACCTGGCGGGTGTCGGCGCATTGCACGACGGGCTGGAAGTACAGCTGCATTTTGCCTTCGGTCAAGGCGTCGTCGATCCAGGTGCGCCAGTCGTGCTGAGAGTGATTCGGCGCCGTGTCACGATGGCTCAAATAAACCCAGGGTCGTTCGGGATGTTGCCGGGATTCCGTCACTGCCTGATCAAGGCGCAGGAGTACGGTGCTGATCGGCTCACCGGGGCGGTAGGCGACAACGCCCAGATGGGCCACGGGCATGCAATCGCTGGCGCCGGTCAGGCGCAGGTTCTCCAGGCTGACGCTGACATCGGCGGCCAGGCGTGCGGCACTTTCAGCGTCCAGGCCCGGTGTCAGCAGGCTGAATTCGCCGCCACGATTGCGCGCCGCCAGCCAGGTTCGACGCTCCGGCAATTGAGTCAGGCGCTTGAGCAATTCGCCCACGGCAGTGATCAGCGCGTCAGTCCGTTGGCCACCCAGGCGTTGGTTGAGGCCGTTCAGGTCGTTGATTCGCAACATCAGCAAATGGCCATCTCGGCTCTGTTCGCACACGCGTAAATGGTCGGCCAGTTGCTCGTCGAGCAGACGCCGGTTGGCCAGGCCGGTGAGGCTGTCCAGATAGGATTCGGCCCGCAGTTTTTCGCTGCGTGCAGCCTCCTCGACGAACAGCGCCTTGAGCTTCTCGACCATCTGGTTCATCGCCAGCACCACCCGTTTCAATTCCGGTGTGCGCGGCAGTTTCGGCAGGCTGAGAAATTCGCGTTTGCTGATGGCCTCGGCTTGCCGGACCATGCTGTCGAGTGGGCGAAATTGCCGGCGCAGCATCCATCCTCCGATCACGGCGCTGAACAGCCCGCACAACAGCAACCAGATCAGGCTGCCGAGGGTGCTGTCCCAGAGCCTGGCCAGGGCGAATTGCGGATTGCTCAGCACTTCGACCCGTGCCAGTTGTTCCCAGCCGCGCATGATCAAGGCATCGCCACCTTCCGGGCGCAGGTCGACCAGGTTGACGAACCAGTCAGGCACACCGTCGATTTTCGTCGGTGCGCTGCGTTCCACCAGGGTTTGCTGATCCTTGAGCCTGATGACGCGGATGCTGCTGAAATAGCCGCTGTCGAAAATCGAACTGACCATCAGCTCCATCATTGCCGGGTCATCGACCTGCGCCGTCAGCGACAGCCCCAGCGCGGTGGCCGCGTCCTGGGCGTGGGCGCGCAGTTGGCTAAGCGTTTGTTCGCGGGAGCTTTCCATGCTGGCAAAAAAACTGCCGCTGAACGCCACCAGCAGGAACAGGCAGATGGCCAGGAACAACTGTTTACGCAGTGTCATGCTTCGCTCCTTGCCAAGGCGGCTAGCCGTCGCCGATGTCGAACCCTTCGGCCTGCATCTTTTTCAACACGTCCTGCCAGCGCGACAGTTTTTTCGAGTCGCTGCTGCGCTGGCCGCCGTTCTTGCCCGGCAGGTACAGGCCTTCGGCGTTGAAGGCGTACACCGGCAGCAAGTCATTGCGTTGGGACGCGGGGCGGATATCGCCGATCAGGTTGTCCAGCACCAGTGGGTCGCTCGTGGGGGTGCTGTAGAACGTCAGCACCATGTGCGCCTGGTTCTGGCTCAGGGCCTTGACGTAGGTGATGCGCAGTTTTTCGCTGGGAATGCCGAGTCGGCGCAGGCTGAAATACTTCGCCAGCGCGTAGTCCTCGCAATCGGCGGCGCCCTTGATCAGGGCTTCGACGGGCGTGGCCCAGTAATCGGTTTGTTGCCAGATGCGCGTGTCGTCCTGGAAGTTCAGCTGCTGATCGAAGAAGCGGTTCACCGCGTTGAGCTGCTCGCGTTCGGTCGCGCCGCGTGCACTTTGCAGCATTTGACTCCACGCCTCGATCCGACCCCGCGCCGGCCCCAGTGGGCCGTAGCGTTGTTCAACGGTTTGCAGAATCTGCGCAAAATCCCAATCGGCCCGTACCCCGTTGAATACGCTCAGTAGCAAACCCGCCAGCAGCAACCCGCCGCCGAGCCGAAGTCGGAGCGTTGGCCATCCTGGACTACGCAGACTGCGGGCCATGTCTGGCTGCTCGAGTGTAGGTTTGTGAAGTTTAGGTGGTGTTTTGGGCGCCACAGGGCAGGTCGTCGGACGGGGCTAGCCACAAATGGCCAAGGGCGACTTCAGGATTTGTGCAGGGTTTTCTGCTTGAGGATGTAGATCGTCACGAGTACCGCACTGGTCAGCATGAAGCCCCGTGCCCAGGGCAACGGCACCAGGTAGCAGGAGAGCAGGATGCTCGCCCACATCAGGCTGATGGCGTAGACCTTGCTCTTGAGCGGGATGCCGTTGCCGTCGAGGTAGTCGCGGATCCAGGGGCCAAGCCGTGGATGTTCAACCAGCCATTGATAAAAGCGCGGGGAACTGCGGGCGAAGCAGGCTGCCGCCAGTAGCAGGAAAGGGGTGGTGGGCAATACCGGCAGGAAAATCCCGATCACCCCCAGCGCCACGCTCAGCCAGCCGATGGCCAGCAGCCCGTAGCGCAACATCAGGGGGCGGTTGCCTATGGGGTTGTCCATAGGCAGAGCCTTAGTGGTGGCGAGGCTTGAGAATCGCCGGTTTTTCGTCTGGCGCGTTGCACAGCAGGTACAGCGCGGTCAGGGCTTCCGGGATCTGTACGATCATGTCGTCCATCAGGTTGGCGTCGGCGGCAATGTCGGAGAACTCCGGTTGCTCGTCGAACAGACCCGAACCGACCATGATCGGCAGCAGCATTTCGCTGACTTCGTCTTCGGCGGTTTCGAACCAGGCTTCTTCGCGCAGGAACACGCCTTCCATGAAACCGATGCACCAGCCGCGCAGTTCGGAATCATCCGGGTCGTCGCCCAGGTCGAGGTCGCACGGCAGCTCGAACTCTTCGTCGGAGGCCAGTTGGCGGGCGATGTGGGCCTTGAGGCCGATCAGCGTGGCTTCGATCTCTTCGCGCTGGGCTTCGCCGCTGTAGTGCGGCTCTTCGGCGAAGAGAGCATCGATCCATTCACGGTCCGGGACCACTTCCGAACAGATCGACAGCGCAGTGAGGTAGCCGTGGGCGGCCACGTAGTCCAGCGCCTCGTCATGCAGTTCATCAGCATCGAGGAAGACTTGCAGGCGGGTTAGTTGCTCAGCGAAGGACATTAAAGGACTACCTTGGGGAATGTTCGATGCGGGAATTCTAGGCCTTCTTGAGCACTTGGGCCAGCCGCACGGCATATTTGCACCTTTGTGGGAGCGGACTTGCTCCGGGCGGCGTTCCGACGAAGGCGGTGTGCCAGGCTGCATTAATGTCGACTGACACTCCCTCTTCGCGAGCAAGCCCGCTCCCACAGTCCGATTGTGTGAGTCTTATCAGCGGTGCCCTTTGCCGGACAGCGCTCGGGTATACTCGCGCGTTTTGTAATGCCCTGCTGGCGTTACGGCTGAAATGTGAAGCGTCATGCAATGCGCACTTACGATTTGTCGGTGCAGCATCGCGGGTTCTGAACCAGCATTGCAGGGATGTTTTGGTGATTTTTGGAGTTTCTATGCTCGAACAGGCTCAACGCGTCCTCAAGGACATCTTCGGCTACGACAGTTTCCGTGGCCGCCAGGGTGCAATCATTGAGCGCGTGGCCAGTGGCGGCGATGCCCTGGTCCTGATGCCTACCGGTGGCGGCAAGTCCCTGTGCTTCCAGGTCCCGGCGCTGTTGCGCGAAGGCCTGGCCGTGGTGGTCTCGCCGCTGATCGCACTGATGGACGATCAGGTCGCCACCCTCGAAGAGCTGGGCGTGGCGGCCGCCGCGTTGAACTCCACCCTCAGCGCCGAGCAGCAGCGTGATCTTGCCGTCCGCATCCGCCGCGGTGAAGTGAAAATGCTCTATCTGGCACCGGAACGTCTGGTCCAGCCGCGCATGCTGTCCTTCCTGCAGGGGCTGGACATCGCCCTGTTCGCCATCGACGAAGCACACTGCGTGTCGCAATGGGGCCACGATTTCCGCCCGGAATACCTGCAACTGGGCCAATTGGCGGAAATGTTCCCCGACGTGCCGCGCATCGCCCTGACCGCCACGGCCGACAAGCGCACCCGGGAAGAAATCGTCACCCGTCTGCACCTGCAAGACGCCGAGCGCTTCCTGTCGAGCTTCGACCGGCCGAACATCTTTTATCGCATCGTGCCCAAGGAACAGCCGCGCAAGCAGTTGCTGGCGTTCCTCGCCGAGCGCCGTAGCGATGCGGGCATCGTGTATTGCCTGTCGCGCAAGAAAGTCGAGGAAGTCGCTGCGTTCCTCAGCGAACAAGGCTTCCCGGCGCTGCCGTACCACGCCGGTCTGCCCAACGATCTGCGGGCCTACCATCAGAAACGCTTCCTCAATGAGGAAGGCCTGATCATGGTTGCGACGGTGGCGTTCGGCATGGGCATCGACAAGCCCAACGTGCGTTTCGTCGCGCATCTCGATTTGCCGAAATCCCTTGAGGCCTATTACCAGGAAACCGGTCGTGGCGGCCGTGACGGCTTGCCGGCGGATGCCTGGATGGCCTACGGCCTGCAAGACGTGGTGATGCTCAAGCAGATGCTGCAGAACTCCGAAGGCGACGAGCGCCACAAACGACTGGAGCAACACAAGCTCGACGCCATGCTCTCGCTCTGTGAAGAAACCCGCTGCCGTCGGCAAACGCTGCTGGCCTACTTCGACGAAGACATGCCCGAGCCTTGCGGGCATTGCGACAACTGCGTCGACGGCGTGCAGACCTGGGATGCCACTGAGCCTGCGCGTCAGGCGCTGTCGGCGATCTACCGCACCGGGCAGCGCTACGGCGTCGGGCACCTGGTGGATGTACTGCTCGGCAAGGACAACGAAAAGGTCCGCAACTTTGGCCATCAGCACCTGTCGGTGTTTGGTGTCGGCAAGGCGATGGCGGAGGGCGAATGGCGCTCGTTGTTCCGCCAACTGGTGGCCCGTGGTCTGGCGGACATCGACCTCGAAGGCTACGGCGGCTTGCGCCTGAGCGACAGTTGCCGGCCGTTGCTCAAGGGCGAAGTGACCCTGGAGCTGCGCCGCGATCTCAAGGCGCAAACCGTGGCGAAAAGCAGCAAGAGCCAGGCGAGCCAACTGGTCCGTGGCGAGGAACGCGAACAATGGGAAGCCTTGCGCGCCCTGCGTCGCAAGCTCGCCGAAGAACATGGTGTGCCGCCGTACGTCATCTTCCCCGACTCGACCTTGCTGGAGATGCTGCGCAGCCAGCCGACCTCGCTGGCGGAAATGGCCACGGTCAGCGGCGTCGGCGCGCGCAAGCTGGAGCGCTACGGCGAGGCCTTCCTCGAAGTGCTCGGCGGCCAGGTCGAGGCGCCGAAACCGGTGGCCGACGTGCGTCATGAACTGATCACTCTGGCGCGGGCCGGGATGACGCCGGTGCAGATCGCCGGTCAGTTGCAGTGCTCGGAAAAGAACGTCTACACCATGCTGGCCGAAGCGATTGGCAAGCAGCAGTTGTCGTTGGAGCAGGCACTGGATCTGCCTGAAGACCTGATGGGCGAAGTCCAGGACGCCTTCCTCGACGGCGAAGGCGAGTTGCCGCCGGTTTCCGAGATCGCCGCGTTGTTCGCAGGCAGGGTTCCGGAAGGGGTGTTGTACTGCGTTCGGGCGGCGTTGCAGTCGGAGTTCGAGATTTGAGACATCTGTAGTGCTGATGTAACGATTCAGTACAGATCAAGCCTTGCCTCAAGTCTAGGCTCATGCTTAGCTGACTAATAATTAGTTTTTATTTATTTCAGTCTAATCATGAGTGTTTTATGCCGTTAACCGATCAACACCGCTTTGGCATGCAATTGGCCCAGATGTCCCGTGGCTGGCGTGCCGAACTGGACCGCCGACTGGCGGGCATGGGCTTGTCCCAGGCGCGCTGGCTGGTGCTGCTGCACCTGGCGCGTTTCGATGAAGCACCGACCCAGCGTGAGCTGGCACAAAGCGTCGGCGTCGAAGGCCCGACCCTGGCCCGTTTACTCGACAGCCTGGAAAGCCAGGGCCTGGTGCAACGCCAGGCAGTGCTGGAAGACCGTCGGGCGAAGAAAATCGTGCTCTGCGCCCCGGCGCGTCCCCTGATCGAACAAATTGAAACCATTGCCACGCAACTGCGTCACGAACTGTTCGAAGGCGTCGATGAGGCGGATTTGAAGGTGTGCATGCGGGTTCACGGGCACATCCTGGGCAACCTTGAAAAGTCTTGAGGCATAACCGAACGCCAGGCTTTTGAGAGACCGCATTGGGCAGACTATAAGAACTACTCGGCAATATCGTGTTCGTAACGGATGTACGAACCCGTGCGGACGGTTTCTGTAGATCTCAAGGATGCTCATGCTCAAGTGTTGGCGATTGGTTTTACGCGGTGGTTCTCAGTGGTTGCTGGCCGGGGCCGCAGTCACTTACTCGGCATGGGCACCTGCGCTGGGCCTGGGTGAAATCACCCTGCATTCGGCACTGAATCAACCGCTGCGTGCCGATATCGCATTGGTGGATGCCGCTGGCCTGGAGGAGAACGAACTGTCGGTGAACCTGGCAACGGCAGACGAGTTCAGCCGTGCCGGGGTCGACCGGGCATTTTTCCTCAACAACCTGAAGTTCACCCCGGTCCTGCGTGGTAATCGCAACGTGATCCAGGTGACCTCCAGCAAACCGGTCAGTGAACCCTTCCTGAATTTCCTCGTGCAGCTCAATCAGCCTAATGGGCGATTGCTGCGTGAGTACACGGTACTGATCGATCCGCCGGGTTCGTCGGGAGTTGTTCCCGCCGCCGATGAAGCGGTTTCCCGTTCCCCGGCGTCCGCATTCCCCCGTGTTCAACCGGTCGTGGCGCCGTCACCCGTGACAAGGACGACGCCAGAACCGGACGTCGCCGTGGTTGATCCCGCTGTCGAACAACTGGCCGCCAGCACCCTGCAAAACCACAGGTTGCAAACCACTGCCGATGAGCTCAACGCGAAGCTTCAAGGCCAGGATGAGCTGATCACCGACCAGAAAAAACAGTTGGCCGAGCTGCAAACCCAGCTGGCAGAACTCAAGAAGGTAAAGGCGCAACCCATTGCATCCGACACCGTGGCGCCAACCCCCGCCATTGCTGAAAACCCCGGGATCGGCTGGCTGCCGATTGCCGGTGTGTCGGCGCTGATGGCGTTGCTGGCCTTGGGCTGGATTGTTCGCCGCCAGCGCCAGCAGCACCAAGCCACAGCATCAGAGGCGCTGCCGTCGCAGCATGAACCGTTGGCTGAGCTCTTTACCGAGCCAGTGACGTGGCCCACCGTCATGCAACCGTCCACTGTGCATCGCGACGGGGTGCCGGCCAACGATGAGCTTGAGCGGGTCGATAACCATCTTTCCATTCCGGTCGCTGCTGCCGTGGCGGTGGTTCCGGGTTTGGCGATATCCGGCGAATCCGCCGCTGACGATGAGTACCGGCTCAACCTGGAGGAGTTGTCCATGGTGTCGAGTTGGGACGTGATCAGCCCAAACGAGAACCAGCAGTCGGCTGCTCTGGCCATGATCGAGCCTGCGTTCGAGTTGGAGGCGCAGTTCGCTTCGCCGTCTCGGCAGCCTCCGGTCGGGCTATCATAGCGGCGTCGTCAAACTCTGGAGTCAGGTCCCATCATGACCGTCAGCAAACCGGAAATCATCATCACCTATTGCACGCAATGCCAGTGGCTGCTGCGTGCGGCCTGGCTGGCCCAGGAACTGCTCAGCACCTTTGGTGATGACCTGGGCAAAGTCTCCCTGGTGCCGGGCACCGGCGGGGTCTTTCATATCTACTGTGACGCCGTGCAGATCTGGGAGCGCAAGGCGGACGGTGGCTTCCCCGAGGCCAAAGTGCTCAAGCAGCGGGTCCGCGACCTGATCGACCCGGACCGCGACCTGGGGCACAACGACCGCACTCAGTGAGACGCGGCCTCGGCTGCAACGGCTTTCTTGCTTGTGCCACTCGAGAACCGGCTGGACACCACAATCGCCACAATGATCAGCGCGCCCCCCAGCAACATGCGCAGGGTCGGGTTTTCGTTGAACAGCAGCCAGGCGACGGTGATGCCGTAGACCGGCTCCAGGGCGAACACCACGGCGGCAGTGCGAGCCTTGATCACCGCGAGGCTGGCGACGAACAGGCTGTGGGCGACACCGGTACAGAACACACCAAGCAGGCCGATCCACAGCCAGTCGATGGCGCGCACTTCGCTCAATTGAGGCGCCGCCACCGGCAGCAGGCAGAGGGCAACCACCACGTTCTGGCACAGCGCCGCCTGTACCGGCGGGACCCGCCCGGAGCTGGCACGGTTGGTCAGTGACAGCAGGGCGAACAACAACCCGGAACCCACGGCCCACAGCAGGCCGGTGGTGGCGCCGCTGGCCAGGTCAAAATCAGGCGTGACCAGCACCAGGCCGACACTCACCAGCAGTACCAGCACGATCTCATTGGCGCGAATGCGCTCGCGGAAGATCAGCCCTTCGAGGATCACGGTAAAGGCCGGGAAGCTGGCGAAACCGAGCGTCGCAATCGCCACGCCGGCGACTTTCACCGCAATGAAGAAGCTCACCCAGTGCCCGGCCAGCAACAAGCCGCTGAGCACCAGTCGGCGCCAGTCCACCGCCTCGAGTTTCTGCCAGCGCGTCTGGCTGGCGAACCGTGCAAAAAACGCCAGCGCGAGCACGGCAAACGCGGCACGGCCGAAAACGATGATCGCCGGAGACGCGGCAGCCAGTTTGCCGAACACGCCGGTCAGGCCGAACATCAATGCGCCGATATGCAAGGCACCAAGGGCGGTACGGGGAGTCATTGCAATCCTTAACGACAAACGAACAGAGACCTCATTGAAGCGCGTAATGGCCCATCACGTCTGTCGGCAAACTCGCGTTATTTGTCGCCAGCCTCGCGCCGCAGTTTTCCGGGCGATGCCCCGAACTCGCGCAGCACCGCCGCCGCGAAGGCACTCTGGGAGCTGTAGCCGACACGGCTGGCAATCTCGCCGATGGGCAGCGCCGAGCTACGCAGCAAGCCCACCGCAATGTGCAGGCGTCGGCTGCGGATGTAGTCCATCGGCGTCTGCCCGCATTCGGCCACGAACCGCGCATGCAAACGGGCGCTGGAAAGGCCGGCTATCCGGGCCAGGTCGGCCACTTGCAGCGGATACGCCGCGTACTGATCGATGTGCGCGTTCAGCGCCGCATAGGGCAGGCGCCGACCACCGACGGCCTCGGGCCTGGCGTTGTTGAGACTGGCCAGCAACAGCACCGCGCCTTGTTGAGCGATCAGCGGATCATCGACCGGACTGTTCGCCAGCCAACTGACCAATTGGCTTTGCCCGGCGTCCAGGGGCAGGCGCCCGGCGTTGTCGAGCAGGCGTCGGCTGGACTCGGCGTGATCGCCCAACGACTGGGCAACCCATTGCTCGCCGGGGACATCCAGCACCAGGCAGCGGCTGCCATTGGCGCTGCCACACGCGTGATGCGCTCCGGAAGGCACCACCACGAAACTCTGCTGCACCACCTGGCTACCACGGCCATCGACCTCGAAATCCAGCGCGCCCGAAAGCCCGAACACCAGTTGCGCGTGTTCGTGGCTGTGGACGATCAGGTCGTGGCTGTATTGGCGAAGCGTGAGGATCGGTCTCATCGCAGGTCTCCCGGTTCAGGGCGTCAGTCTACACCGAGCGGGCCAACAAGCGCTGTCACAGGACTGACTTGACGCTGTCATGGACCATTAACCGGGCCGGGGCAGACTTGGCAAAACTTGCCAGAGGGTTGCCCATGACCAGCGCCGAGCTCGCCAAACCCACCCGTAAACAACGCGTACGGACTTTATGGATTTCCGACGTGCATTTGGGCACCCGGGATTGCCAGGCTGAACACCTGTCGCAGTTTCTCAAGAGCTACCACGCAGACAAGATCTACCTGGTCGGCGACATCATCGACGGCTGGAAACTGCGCGGCGGCATGTATTGGCCGCAAGCGCACACCAACGTGATCCGTCGCCTGCTGACCATGAGCAAGCGCGGCACCGAGGTGATCTACGTCACCGGCAACCACGACGAATTCCTGCGCCGCTATTCGAAGCTTATCCTGGGCAACATCCAGTTGGTCGACGAAGCCGTGCACGTCACCGCCGACGGCCGGCACTTGCTGGTGATCCATGGCGACCAGTTCGATGTGATCACCCGATACCATCGCTGGCTGGCGTTTCTCGGTGACTCGGCCTACGAATTCACCCTGACCCTCAACCGCTGGCTCAATCATTGGCGCGCGCGATATGGCTACGGCTACTGGTCGCTGTCGGCCTACCTCAAGCACAAGGTGAAAAGCGCGGTCAGCTTCATCAGCGACTTCGAAGAAGCCATCGCCCATGAATGCGTCAAGCGCGAGCTGCACGGCGTGGTGTGCGGGCACATTCACCATGCCGAGATTCGCAAGGTCGGCGAGGTGGACTACCTCAATTGCGGCGACTGGGTGGAGTCGTGCACCGCGCTGATCGAGCACTGGGATGGTTCGATCGAGTTGTATCGTCTGGCGGATGCCCAGGCGCGCGAGGCGCAGTTGAAGGCGGCCAGGGTGGCGGAGCTGGCCTGATCATTCGGTGTCTGTGCTGGCCTCTTCGCGGGCAAGCCCGCTCCCACAGTGGGCGAAGGTGAGCACAAGATTTGTGACCGCCTGATAAACCTGTGGGAGCGGGCTTGCCCGCGAATGGACCGCGAAGCGGTCCCTCCGGATCTGTCAGGCTGGTGATTGCTCTTCCATCGCCGCCTTGTAAATCGAATTCCTGGGGTGCGCAAACAAGCGCTCCATCATTGGCTCGAAAAAACTCAACGGCAGTGTGTCGTACGCTGGATCAAACGCCGCCGCATCGTATCTGGCGCAGAATTCGACGGTCGCCTGGTACTGCGGATGGTCCTGGAATTGCTCACGCAAATGCCGGTCCATGCCCAGGTGATGAAAGAAGTAGTAGCCCTGGAAAATCCCGTGTTTTTCCACCATCCACAAGTTCTCGGCGCTGACGAACGGCTTGAGGATCGCCGCCGCGATGTCCGGGTGATTGTAGGTGCCCAGGGTGTCGCCGATATCGTGGAGCAGGGAGCAGACCACGTACTCTTCGTCGCGGCCATCGCGCCAGGCGCGGGTGGCGGTTTGCAGGGAGTGGGTCAGGCGATCCACCGGGAAGCCGCCAAAATCCCCCTCCAGCAACTTCAGGTGCGCCACGATCCGTGCAGGCAATTGTCTTGCGTAGGCACTGAAGTCCGCGGCGATGATCGCCCAGTCTTCCTGTGTGCCGTCCTTCATGTGGGTGAAGCGGGCATTGGCATTCATGGGCAACTCTCT
Organism: Pseudomonas sp. BF-R-19; assembly: GCF_019956445.1. Taxonomy (NCBI): domain Bacteria; kingdom Pseudomonadati; phylum Pseudomonadota; class Gammaproteobacteria; order Pseudomonadales; family Pseudomonadaceae; genus Pseudomonas; species Pseudomonas sp. BF-R-19. The sequence continues at coordinate 144,262 of NZ_JAHBDN010000011.1, read as the reverse complement.
TGTGACGGATGTCAGCTAGAACGGTACGCGCCCCAGAACCATGTCCCGGTACATGACAAAATCGCCGAGCAGGCTATAGAAGGGGTGTTGGAACGTTGCCGGGCGGTTCTTCTCGAAGAAGAAATGCCCGACCCAGGCAAAGCTGTAGCCTGCCAGTGGCAGCGCCCACAACAGCATCCATGCTCCGCGACCAATGGTCAGCGACAGAATCAAGATAACCAGGGTCGTGCCGATAAAGTGTAAACGGCGGCAGGTACTGTTGCTGTGCTCGCTGAGGTAGTAAGGATAGAACTCAGCGAAGCTGTTGAATCGTTTGACGTTTTCCACGACTGCGATCTCTGTGGTTATTGTTCTTGCTGCAAGTTGTTCTGCGGGTAGCTTATTTGAGTCTAGAGTGATCAATGGCATCAGCCACTGACAATAGGCGCCACTTTAGTATCCTTCGGTCAATAGCCGTAGCATGCCGCCACCATGTAAGAAAACGCCATGAGCGAACGAACGACTTCTGCAAGCTGGGCGATGGGGATTGTCAAAGCGTTGGAGATGGACGGCCTGGATTGCCGGGCTCTGTTCAAACAGCTGGGGCTCGACTACGCGGCACTGGATGATCCGGATGCACGCTTCCCGCAAGATTCCATGACACGGCTGTGGCAGCGCGCGGTCGAGCTGTCCGGCAACCCGGCCATCGGCCTGAATATGGGCAAAGTGGTGCGACCGGCGCAGTTTCATGTGACCGGCTACGCCTTGATGTCCAGCCAGACCCTGGCCGAAGGCTTTCAGCGACTGGTGCGCTATCAGCGGATCATCGCCGAAAGTGCCGACCTGAGTTTCCAGCTGCTGGAGGAAGGCTACGCGTTGATTCTGATGGTGCATGGCGACCATCTGCCGCCGACCCGACAAAGCGCCGAAGCTTCAATGGCCTGTGCCTTGGCGCTGTGCGGCTGGTTGACCGGGCGTACGTTGCAACCACGCCAAGTGTTGTTGCAAGGTGCCGAGCCGGCCAACCTGGAACCCTATAGACAAGCCTTCCATGCACCGCTGGTGTTCAACGCGCCTTACGATGCGCTGATTTTCGAACGCGCCGATATGGAAGCCCCGCTGCCGACGGCCAACGAGGCCATGGCATTGCTGCATGACCGCTTTGCCGGCGAGTACCTGGCGCGCTTTTCCGAAAGCCGCGTGACCCACAAGGCGCGGCAGGTGTTGTGCCGCCTGCTGCCCCAAGGCGAGCCCAAGCGCGACACCGTGGCGCAGACGCTGCATCTGTCCCAGCGCACCTTGCAGCGGCGCTTGCAGGAAGAGGGCACGAGTTTTCAGGTGCTGCTGGACGATACCCGGCGCGAGCTGGCCGAGCAGTATCTGGCGCAACCGAGCATGACCTTGCTGGAAATTGCCTACTTGCTGGGGTTTGCCGATCCGAGCAACTTTTTCCGTGCTTTCCGCCGCTGGTTCGATGCCACACCCGGCGAGTACCGGATGCGGCTGATGCAATCAGCTGAAGCGGTCAATGACGCCAAAATGCCGGAATACAAAGCACAAACACCGTAATGATCTCCAGCCGGCCCAGCAACATGCCGAACGAGAGAATCCACTTGGCGGCATCCGGCAGGGTGGCGAAGTTGCCCGCCGGGCCGATGGTTTCGCCGAGCCCCGGGCCGACACCGGACACGGTACTGGCTGCGCCAGTGAGGGCGGTCATCCAGTCCACGCCGAGCAGCGACAGCAGCAGTGCGATGACACAGATGGTGATTGCAAAGAAGAACGAAAAGGTCAGGATCGACCGCACGATTTCTTCGTCGAGGCGGTGACCGTTGTACTTCTGCTTGATCACCGCGCGCGGGTGAATCAGCTGGTTAAGGTTGGCCTTGAGCAGGATATAGGCCACCTGGAAGCGGAAAATCTTGATCCCGCCCGCGGTCGAGCCGGAGCAACCGCCGATAAACCCCAGGTAAAAGAACAGCATCAGCGAGAAATTGCCCCACAGGCTGTAGTCCCCCAGCGCGAAACCGGTTGTCGTCACCACCGACGTCACGTTCAGTGCCACATGCCGCAACGCCTCCAGCCAATGCAGCTGGGTGGTCCACCAGTACCAGGTGCCGAGCACCAGCCAGGTCACCAGCAGCATGCCGAGCAGGCCTTGAACCTGTTCATCCTTGATCAGCGCCCGACGGTTACCACGCAACGTGGCGACATACAGGGTGAACGGCAGGGCACCGAGAATCATGATGACGATCGCGACCCAATGCACCGCAGGCTCCGGCCACTTGGCCAAAGACTGGTCGGAGGTGGAGAAGCCGCCGGTGGAAATCGCCGACATCGCGTGGTTGACCGCATCGAACGGGCTCATTCCGGCCCACCAGAACGCCAGGCTGCCGACAATGGTAATGCCGACGTAAGCCGCCACGATCAGTCGCGCCACCATGTGTGAGCGGGGCATGACTTTTTCCGAGCGGTCCGACGATTCGGTCTGGAACAGCCGCATGCCACCGATGCGCAACAGCGGCAGAATCGCCACCGCCATGCCGATGAAGCCGATGCCGCCAAGCCAGTGCAGCAGGGAGCGCCACATCAGGATGCCGGGGGACATGGTGTCCAGGCCGCTGAGCACGGTTGCGCCAGTGGCGGTGATGCCGGACATGCTTTCGAAGAATGAATCGGTGTAGCTGATGTGCTGGGTCAGCAGGAACGGCAGCGCGGCGAAGATGCACACCACCAGCCAACTGCTGACGGTCAGCAGGTACATGTCCCGGGGGCGCAGGTGAATGTGTTCGGGGCGCCCCGGAATCACCAGCGCCAAACCGGCGACAAAGGTGATCATGCTGGCCCAGAGGAACGACGGCAGATCGCTGGTGCGGTCGAAAATGACCAGCGTGGCCATGGGCACGACCATGGAGATCGCCAGCGTGATCAGGAAGATGCCGATGATGAAACCAATGATCCGTAAGGTCGGCAACGCCATGAGGTCCGCTCGGCTGATAGTGGAAAGGGCGCCATTCTACCTGCGGGGCAGGGCATGTAAACCGGCACTGCTGCGACAGTTACAGCTAGAATAGCCGCACAAATTTTTCAGGAGGTGGCCGATGCAGGCTCTCGACGCTTTGCTCAACCGTGTTTCCGTTCCACGACTGATTGACCCTGCACCCACTGCCGAGCAGCGCGAGGTGCTGTTCGGCGCCGCCATGCGCGCCCCGGACCACGGTCACTTGCAGCCTTGGCGTTTCCTGACGGTGGAAGGCGCGGCGCGTGAGCAAATGGGTGAGTTGCTGGCCGAAGCGGCGAAACTTTTGGACAGCGAAGTCAGCGAAGCGGCCATCGACAAGGCGCGCAATGGTCCGCTGCGGGCACCATTGGTGGTGGTAGTGATCGCTCGCGTGCAGGATCACGTCAAATATCCGAAGTCCGAGCAGGTGCTGGCGGCGGGCTGTGCGGCCCACGGGATTTTGCTCGCGGCCTATGCGCAGGGCATTGGCGCGGTGTGGCGTACCGGTGACCTGGCTTACTCGCCGCATGTGGCCAAGGGGTTGGGCCTGGCGGAGGGGGAAGAGGTGATTGCCTTCCTGTATCTGGGCACACCGCAGAAAGAACCGCGTGTGGCCGAGAAAGTCGACCTGGCCGAGTTCGTCAGCGCCTGGCCCGGTAAAGCCTGACACCGCAAAACCTGTGGGAGCGGGCTTGCTCGCGAAAGCAGTCTGTCATCCAACATAGATGTTGAATAGTTAGCTGCTTTCGCGAGCAAGCCCGCTCCCACATTGGTTTGGTGTCGCTTGATCCTGTCGTGTCGGTCCAGGCTCAGGGTTGTACGACAGCCCCCGGCACCAACGGCAATTCCAGGCTGGCAATAAACCCGCCTTCCGGGTGATTGGCCAGCACCAGGCTGCCGCCATGTCGCTCCGCCGCGCGTCGGGCGATGGCCAGGCCCAGGCCGTGTCCGGCCGCGGTCTGCCCCGGCGCCCGATAGAACGGCTCACCGAGCTGGTTCAAATATTCGGCACTGACCCCCGGTCCGTGATCGCGCACGGTCACGACGATCCGCTCCCCCTGACGCAGCGCCTGCATTTCGATCGGCAGGCCACCCACCGGATTGAAGCGCTGGGCATTGCGCAGCAAATTGTCCACGGCCCGTTCGATCATGGTCGGCCAGCCCTTCAGATTCAGTTGCGACTCGGCTTCGAGGTGGACGAGCTGCTCGGGTGAACCGAGTTGCGCATCCTTTTGCAGGCTATTGAGCAAGGCGTTCAGGTCCACCTCTTCGGCACTGGCGTTATCGGAGTCGACCCGCGCCAGTACCAGGATTTCGCTGATCAGCGCTTCCAGCCGGTCGCACTCACGGGTCAGGCGCGGCCACAGCTGTTCCCGTTCTTGCGGGGTGGCTCGTTCGGCCAGCGCCAGCGCGATACGCAGGCGGGCGAGGGGCGAGCGCAGTTCGTGGGAAACATCCCGCAGCAGTTGCCGCTGACTGCCAATCAGGCTTTGCAGGCGCGCGCCCATGCGGTTGAAGTCGTTGGCCAGGACGCCGAACTCGTCGCGACGGTTGGCCAGTTTGACCAGGCTGTTCTGTTGATACGTGGTTTGGCCAAGGTCATGCACCGCGCCACGCAGACGGCTGAGCGGGCGAGTGATGGAAAAGGTCACCAGCAGGCTGAACAGGGTCAGCACCACCAGGGCAATTCCCAGGGCACTCAGCGGCCAGAGCAGGCTCTCGCGGTGCCAGGCGTTCAGTTCCGGATGCGGGATGCGGTAGATGAACAGGTAGGTGTCACCGGTTTTTTCGCTGGTGAACTCATCGGTCAGACGCCGCCATGGCAGGCGCCGGTCATCGTTGTTCTGGCGCGCCTCAAAGGCCGCCGCACGTTTGGGAAAGGTACCGCGCACCACCGGATCGCCGCTTTCGTTAAGCACCTGAACGTCGATGTGATACTGGCGTTTGCGTTGCTGGAGAATGTCCTGGGCGTCGTCTTCGCCCTGGCTTTCGTAGGTTTGCGTCCACTCTTCGGCCAGCGTGTTGAGGCCCGGGTGGCGGCTGAGAATCCAGGCGTCCTGGTTGAGCATGTGCCCGAGCAGGATGGAAAGCCCTGCAACCAGAGCGATGGCCAGCCAGAAGCTGGCCAGGATACGCCAGAACAATGAACGCACAGGAAATCCTCGAACAAACGTCAATCCATGTGGGAGCGGGCTTGCTCGCGATGGCGGTCTTTCAGTCACGTTGATGTTGAACGTGCTGACGCTATCGCGAGCAAGCTCGCTCCCACAGTGAATTGTGTGGTGCCAGACCCGGCGGTGAAAAACCGCTGGGTCCGGGGTTAGTGCATTATTGCGCCTTTTGCGGTTGTTGCGCTTTCCAGGCCTTGAACTCGGTCCACTCGGCGCGGCGTTCAGCTTGTTTTTTCTGGATCTCGTCGAATTTCTTCTGTTGATCCGGTTTCAGCAAGGCGCGCACGTCCGCTTCAGCCTTCTTGTGGTTAGCGGCCATCTCGTCCTTCATGGCTTTCTGGTCGGCTGGCGAGAGTTTCTCCAGGTATTTATCGACCAGTTGCTTACGCTCGTGCATCTGCTCGCCCATGATCTTGCGGATCTGCTCGCGCTGTTCGCGGCTCAGGTCCAGTTCACTGTACGGGCCTTTGCCGTGCATGCCGTGCATCTGACCGCCGTGGCGCGAACCGTCCATCGACCCATCCATCGGGCCAGCGCCTTCAGGCATGGCTATGGCAACGGTCGGCAGGGCAGCAGCGAACATCAGAGCGATAAGAGTCTTGCGCATGGTGTATCTCCTTGTCTCGTTCCCGGTACGTTCCGGATGAGTTCAGATTACGCAGATCAAGGTCAGCGGCAGTCAGCGGAGGGTAAAGCTTGGGTAAAGACAGTTTCAGCGATCCTGACAGAACGTCCGGGTGACTGTAGGAGCGAGCTTGCTCGCGATGAACTCACAGGCAGCGCGTTTTTCCAGACAACATGCGTAATCGTTCAACTCCATCGCGAGCAAGCTCGCTCCTACAAGCTGTAGTAGTAACCGCGGCTGCGCAGGGCGACGATGCGCGGTCGGCCATCGGGGTGTGGACCGATCTTCTTGCGCAGGTTGCTGACGTGCATGTCCAGGCTGCGGTCGTACAGGGTCAGCTTGCGGCCGAGGGCGATCTGCGCAAGTTCCTGTTTGTCCAGGGGCTCGCCGGGTTGCTTGAGCAGGGCTTCCAGCAGGCGGCTTTCGGAGACGGTGAGGGTGAACTCCTGTTCGTCGATGCTGACCACGCCGCGTACCGGGCTGAAACACAGGTCGCCCAGTTGCATCTGGCTGGACACCGCTGCCGGGTGGCTACGGCGCAGGACTGCGCGCAGGCGGGCGGTCAGTTCCCGTGGATCGCAGGGCTTGGCCAGGTAATCGTCGGCGCCGAGCTCCAGGCCGAGGATACGGTCCAGGGGTTCGCCCCGGGCCGAGAGCATCAGCACCGGCAAATCCGGGTGATCGCTGCGCAACTGCTTGAGCAGTTCCAGGCCGCTGCCATCGGGCAACATCACATCCAGCACCACGGCCGCCGGGGCGGTTTCGGCCAGCGCGCGGCGTGCGCTCTGGCCGTCGTGACAGGCACGTACCTGAAACCCTTCCTGGCTCAGCCAACTGCTCAGGAGCTCACACAGTTCCTGATCATCATCAATAAGTAACAGCTCGCTCATGACTCACTCAATTTAGCCATTGTCGACGTTTTCGACTTGCTCCACTGGCGAAGATACCGCAGAGCAGAGCCAATAGCGCTACCCCGGCGCCAATGACGAACCATTGTTGCTGGTCGGTCAGCAGGCGCGGCAGCGGACTGCTGGCCTGGGCTTCCTTGAGTTGCAGCTTCAAACGCTGGTTCTCCTGGCGCAACCGGGCCAGCAGCGGGCTTTCGCGTTCGCTATCGGCAGTTTGCAATTGCTTGTTCAGATCTTCCCGTTGCCGTTCGCTTTCTTTCAAGCGTTGTTGCAGTTCGGTGATCTGGCTGCCGGCGCTCAAGGACAGAGGCGTCGAATTGCCACCCTCGGCGTATTCTTCACCGTGGGCGGGCGCCCCGATCGACAACGTGACCAACATTAGACACAACGGACCCTTGCGCATGGCGACTCCTGGTTCCAATACGAGTATTGGGAAAGTTGTCGGCCGGCAAACGAGAATAATGAGCGATTGAGAACGCGATGAACCGATATGGTTCACCGCGTGGGGGCAGTTGAAAGAAGAAAGTTACGGCAGGACTTGCTTGAACGGCTTGACCAGCACGTTGGCGTAGACGCCTGCGGCGATGTACGGATCGGCGTCGGCCCAGGCCTGGGCAGCGCTCAGGGAGTCGAATTCGGCGACGATCAGGCTGCCGGTGAAACCCGCAGCGCCCGGATCATTGCTGTCGATCGCCGGGTGTGGGCCGGCCAATACGATGCGACCTTCGCCCTTGAGCACTTGCAGGCGCTCAAGGTGTGCAGGCCGTGCGGCCAGGCGGGCTTCCAGGGAGTTGGCGACGTCTGTGGCAATGATTGCGTAAAGCATGTCAGTCCTCGGTTTTAGGCGATGTGGTATCGGCGTCGTGCAGATGGCGGGACAGGTAGATGCCCTGGCCGACCAGGAACAGCAAAGTCATGCCCAGGCTGCCGAAGACCTTGAAGTCGACCCAGTAGCTCTGGAAGGTGAACGCGACAAACAGGTTGGCGGCACCGCAAAACAGGAAGAAGGCGATCCAGGCGATGTTCAGGCGCGTCCAGACCGGCTCCGGCAGGGTCAGCGCGTGGCCCATGATGCGTTTGATCAGCAGGCTGTCACCGACGAAGTGGCTACCGATGAACGCCAGGGCGAACAGCCAGTTGACCACCGGGGCTTTCCACTTCAGGAACGTCTCGCTGTGGAACGCCAGGGTCAGGCTGCCGAAGACCAGGCAGGCGATCAGGGTCAGCCACTGGCTCTTCTCCAGCTTGCGCTGCTTGATGAACAGTGTGCCGTAGACCGCCAGGGAACTGACGATCAGCATCGCGGTGGCGCTGTAGATACCGCCTACAGTGACCTCATGACCGGCGATGTCGACGACCCGTGGATCGATTTTGAAGACGATGAAAAACAGCAGGAGCGGGATGAAATCGATGAATTGTTTCACAGTGGCAGCCAGAAGCAGGATGTGGCGGCATAATAACAAACATATGGGCGCGCGATAGCGCCAGCTGATTTGAGGTTACAAAGCCCTGTGAATGTTGATTTGCACTGCCATAGCACGGCCTCCGATGGCGCCCTGGCGCCTGCGGTTCTGGTGGCGCGGGCGTTCGAGAAAGGCGTGCGAGTCCTGGCCTTGACCGATCACGACACCCTTGAGGGCCTCGACGAGGCCCGGCACGCGGCCACCGCGCTGGGGATGCAACTGGTCAATGGCGTCGAATTGTCCTGCACCTGGGGCGGCGCAACCATTCATGTCCTGGGCTACGGTTTTGACGTGAGCGCCGCGCCGTTGGTCGAGGCCATCGCCAGATTGCATGATGGCCGCTGGCTACGCTCCGAGGAAATCAGCCGCAAACTGGCGCTCAAAGGCATGCCGGGGGCGCTGGATGGCGCCCGGCAGATCCAGCAGGAACTGGGCGACAGCGGTAACGCGCCGGCCCGCCCGCATTTCGCCGACTGGATGGTGCGTGAAGGTTTCGTCAAGGATCGCGCCGAGGCGTTTCGCAAATGGCTGGGCGCCGGCAAGCTGGGCGACGTCAAGCAACACTGGCCGACCCTGGAGGAAACCGTTGAAACCCTGCGCGCCGCCAAGGCCTGGGTCAGCCTGGCACACCCATGGCACTATGAATTCACCCGAAGCAAGCGACGTCGTCTGATTGCCGACTATATTCAAGCAGGGGGCCACGCCATCGAAGTGGTCAATGGTTACCAGCCTGCCGAGCAAGTGGGCAGCCTGGCCATTCTGGCCCGCGAGTTCGGTCTGCTGGTCAGCGCCGGCAGTGATTTTCATGGCCCTGGAGGCTGGTCGGAGATCGGTGAATACCGGCCACTCCCGGAGGATCTGCCGCCGCTATGGTGTCGATTCAAACATGACCCAGTTATTGCCGCCGTCTGAACAGGTAGAGAATGTGAGTCAATTTTTCCAGATTCATCCGGAAAACCCGCAAGCGCGCCTGATCAAACAGGCAGTCGAAATCATTCGCAAGGGCGGGGTGGTGATTTATCCCACGGACTCTTCCTACGCCATAGGTTGCCAGATCGGCGACAAGGTGGCCGTGGAGCGCGTTCGGCGCCTGCGACAGCTGGATGAAAAACACAACTTCGCGCTGATCTGCAGCGACCTGTCGCAACTGGGCCTGTTCGCCAAGATCGATACCGGCACGTTCCGAATTCTCAAGGCCCATCTGCCGGGACCCTATACCTTCATTCTCAACGCCACCCGCGAAGTACCACGGCTGTTGTTGCACCCGAAGAAACGCACCATCGGCCTGCGTGTGCCGAGCCACCCGATTGCCCTGGCGCTGCTGGCTGAACTGGGCGAACCGTTGATGAGCGTGACCCTGATCATGCCTGGCGATGAAGATCCGTTGAGCGACCCGCACGAAATGCGCCAGTTGCTCGAACACCAGGTCGATCTGATCATCGACGGCGGTTTCGGCGGGATCAAGGCGTCCACCGTGATCAGCCTCGCCGACGGCGAGCCGGAAGTCATTCGCGTTGGTTGCGGCGACCCTGCGCCGTTCATGGTCGAGGCCTAGATGTCCGCAGTAGAGCCCGTCGACAGTCAGGCCGGAGCCCAGCAGGAGCTGCCCTTCGCCATGGTCTATGGCCAGGCGGTCATGGAAATGCCGCTGGACCTGTACATCCCGCCGGATGCCCTCGAGGTCTTTCTCGAGGCGTTCGAAGGCCCGCTCGACCTGCTGCTGTACCTGATCCGCAAACAGAACATCAACATCCTCGACATCCCGGTGGCGGAAATCACTCGCCAGTACATGGGCTACGTCGAGTTGATGCAGTCGGTGCGCCTGGAACTGGCCGCCGAGTACCTGGTGATGGCCGCGATGCTGGCCGAGATCAAGTCGCGGATGCTGCTGCCACGGGCCGAAACCGTTGAAGACGAAGAGGAAGACCCGCGCGCCGAACTGATCCGCCGCTTGCAGGAGTACGAGCGTTTCAAGGCTGCCGCCGAAGGCATCGACGGCCTGAGTCGCGTTGGCCGTGATGTGGTGGTACCCAAGCTTGACGCCCCGGAAGCTCGGGCGCGCAAGCTGCTACCAGACGTGCGTCTTTCCGAGTTGCTGCTGTCTATGGCCGAGGTGTTGCGCCGTGGCGACATGTTCGAAAGCCATCAGGTCAGCCGCGAGGCGCTGTCCACTCGCGAGCGCATGAGCGATGTGCTGGAGCGGCTCAAGGGCGGCGCTTTCGTGCCGTTTGTCGAGCTGTTCACCGCAGAAGAAGGGCGTCTGGGGGTGGTGGTGACCTTCATGGCGATCCTTGAATTGGTCAAGGAATCACTGGTCGAGCTGGTGCAGAATGAGCCATTTGCCGCGATCCACGTGCGAGCCCGAGCCGAATAACGAGTCGAAACATGAATCTGACTGAACCCCGCGATCTGGCACCCTTGCTTGAAGCCTTTCTGTTGGCCTCGGGAAAGCCGCAATCTCTGGAAAGCCTGTTCGAACTCTTCGAGGAAGGCGAACGCCCGGAGCCGCCGGTCTTCAAGAAGGCCCTGACGATTCTGGCCAAGTCCTGCGATGGCCGCGCGTTTGAACTCAAGGAAGTGGCCTCGGGGTATCGCCTGCAAATTCGCGAGAAATTTGCGCCGTGGGTCGGGCGTCTGTGGGAAGAGCGCCCGCAGCGTTACTCCCGGGCCATGCTGGAAACCATGGCGCTGATCGCCTATCGCCAGCCGATCACCCGCGGCGAAATTGAAGACGTACGGGGCGTGGCGGTCAACAGCAATATCGTCAAGACCTTGATGGAGCGCGAGTGGATCCGCATCGTCGGCTACCGCGACGTGCCCGGCAAACCGGCGATGTTCGCCACCACCAAGGCGTTCCTCGATCACTTCAACCTGAAGAACCTCGACGACCTGCCGCCACTGGCGGAACTGCGCGAGCTGGAACCGGATCCGGTGCTCGACTTCGACGACGCGCCGGTGCCCGCAGCCCTGCAAGAGCTGGCCGACGCCAGCGCCGAGCCGGAAGAGCCGAAGGAAGAAACCAGTTTCCATACGCTGTTGCTGGAGCTGGACAGCATGGAGGAGGGGCTCAAGACCGACTTCGACGATTTGCTGCGTGATGGCGTGTCGCCTGAGTTCGATCCGGAACAGTCGGTTATCGAGCCAGAAGTCGAAGCGGCACAGCCCGAGCCTGAACCGGAAGGCGAGCCTGAGCCGGACATTGAACCGGAGCAGGACGACGACATCCTCGGCGTTGCCGAAGCCCGGGAAAAACTCCTGGCCGCTGTTGCCGCCCTCGAACAGCCGAAACCCGAGCCGGAGCTGTCGGACGAAGAAGCCGAAGCCCAGGCCCTGGCCGAAGCCATCGAAGCAGAACGCCGCCAATTCGAAGATTGATACGAATCTTGAGAACTGTGGAGATCCATTGTGGGAGCGGGCTTGCCCGCGAAGAGGGCGTGTCAGACGACATCTTTGTTGGCTGACCTGACGCCTTCGCGAGCAAGCCCGCTCCCACAGGGGGATTGTGTTCACCGCAAAGCTGCGAACCACCGGCCAGCGGAAAAACAAATAACCTTGCCTTGATCAGCTAGTCTCTGATGCGCAAATGCCCTCATGCGCGTATGATTCGCGACCCTTCGGCGATCCCTTCGCCCAAGTACCCAGTTTTCAGACCACACCGGGAGGTGCCCAGATGAGTATCAACGACCAGCAAGACGACCAGCCAATCGGCCCAGCAGGCGAAAAACTGCAGAAAGTCCTCGCCCGTATCGGCGTTGGCTCGCGCCGTGACGTGGAAGCCTGGATCAGCCACGGCCGGATCAAGGTCAACGGCAAAGACGCCACCCTTGGCCAGCGCGTCGACATGCACGACGCCATCACCATCGATGGCAAGGTGATCAAGCGCGAAGAGGCCGCCGAGTCGGTGCGCCGCGTGATCATGTACAACAAGCCCGACGGCGAGATCTGCACCCGTGTCGACCCGGAAGGTCGTCCGACCGTGTTCGACAAGATGCCACGCCCTAAAGAGGGACGCTGGATCAACATCGGTCGCCTGGACATCAACACCACCGGTCTGCTGATGTTCACCACCGACGGTGAGCTGGCCAACCGTCTGATGCACCCTTCCTACGAAATGGACCGTGAATACGCGGTACGTGTGCGTGGCGAAGTCGATGACGAGATGATCGAGCGCCTGAAGGCTGGCGTCGTCCTTGAAGATGGCCCGGCCAAGTTCACCGACATCAAGCAGGCACCAGGCGGTGAAGGTTTCAACCACTGGTATCACTGCGTGGTGATGGAAGGTCGTAACCGCGAAGTTCGTCGCCTGTGGGAATCCCAGGGCCTGGTGGTCAGCCGTCTGAAGCGCGTGCGTTTCGGTCCGGTGTTCCTCAACTCCGACCTGCCGATGGGCCGCTGGCGCGAAATGAGCCAGTACGAAGTCGACATCCTGAGTGCCGAGGTTGGCCTGACGCCGGTCGCGATGCCGCAGATGAACGCCAAGAGCAAGGACAAGCTTGACCGGATGCAGCGCAAGTCGTCGCGTCCGATGGCCAAGACCGAGCGCGTGCGTACCCTGCGTCCGGCCACTGGCGCAGCCGCCGCACCTGCCGCGCCTCGTGCCAGCCGTGAGCCGCAGATCGAAGGCGAGCGTCCAGGGCGCAAGCCTGCTGCGCGTCAGGACGGCGAACGCGGTCCGCGCACGCCACGTCCGGCCAATGGCCGTACCGAGCGTGGCGAAGGTCGTGGTACGCCGGTAGCCGATCGCCCGGCCGACACCAAGCGCCCGGCCAAGCCGGCGCCGAAGCGTCCGGGGATCAAACTGGTCGATGGCGACAAGCCGTCGGGCAAGCGCCGTGGCGCACCGGCCGGTTCCGGCCAGCGTCCGGGTTTTGGGCGTCGCAAGCCGGAGTGAGGCAGCGGTAAGCTGCGAGCTGCAAGTAAAAACGCCAACCTTCGGGTTGGCGTTTTTTTTGGTCTGGCTTTGTGTCTGTGTTGTTTTTGAGGACGCCATCGCGAGCAAGCTCGCTCCCACATTTTGATCGCGATTCTCCGAGCAAACTCATTTCCCTGTGGGAGCGAGCTTGCTCGCGATGGCGTCAGTCGCCGCACAGAGAGCTTCAATGTGGAAGCGCTGATTTACGCCGTGTAAAGAAATCCTGACAAAATCCACCGATTAACCCCGTGGAATCGCCATTCTCAGGATGCCGTAAGAAAACGCTTACGCATCAGCGTCTTCCTTCTTCCTTCCAACCCTCTAGCCCGCTTGTTTCACCGCTCCATGCAGGGTGTTATGCGCGCCATGCCTGTCGTGCAGGTGCATAACAAAAAGGAGGCGCAATGAACGCCGTATTCCATCTCCATCTCTCTGCGAGGGGCGGTTTTCCTGCCTTTCCCATCGATGATCCGCAAGGATCTGACCCATTTTTTGCAGCCGCCCGAGCCTCTCGGGGCGGACACAGGCAATCCCGGCCATAGACACGCTTGTCCAGCGGGTCTGGCAGCAGGGGGTTACGGGTGTACAATGCGCCGCGTTTTACCTGTGACCTCCTGCGCATCTGCGCAAACCTCAAGGCTATCCGCCTTGTTCACTCCGTCGCGTCACGAGCGTGTCGGGTTCGATTTCGTCACAGATAAAAACAAACAGGTGACGCATGACCGTTGTAATTACGCTGAACTCCTGGTGCCTGCGCTGGGGTTTGATCGGTGCCGCTTAACGCCTTTCTTGAGCAGCAACGTCTACTGAACATCATCAAACCTTGCGTGAGACCCTTTTCATGAGTGGACAAAACCCGCAATCAGGCGAGCTGAAACGCGGCCTGAAAAATCGCCACATTCAACTGATCGCCCTCGGTGGCGCGATCGGTACCGGCTTGTTCCTCGGCTCGGCCGGGGTACTGAAATCCGCCGGCCCGTCGATGATCCTCGGCTACGCCATCTGCGGCTTCATCGCCTTCATGATCATGCGCCAATTGGGCGAAATGATCGTCGAAGATCCGGTGGCAGGTTCCTTCAGCCATTTTGCGCACAAGTACTGGGGCGGCTTTGCCGGCTTCCTGTCGGGCTGGAACTGCTGGATTCTGTACATTCTGGTGGGCATGTCGGAGCTGACCGCGGTCGGCAAGTACATCCACTACTGGGCGCCGGACATCCCGACCTGGGTCTCCGCAGCTGCCTTCTTCGTGCTGATCAACGCGATCAACCTGGCCAACGTCAAAGTCTTTGGCGAGGCCGAGTTCTGGTTCGCGATCATCAAGGTCGTGGCGATCGTCGGCATGATTGCCCTGGGCAGCTACCTGCTGGTCAGCGGCAATGGCGGCCCACAAGCGGCGGTCAGCAACCTGTGGTCCCACGGTGGCTTCTTCCCGAACGGTGTCAGCGGTCTGGTGATGGCCATGGCTTTCATCATGTTTTCCTTCGGTGGTCTGGAAATGCTCGGTTTCACCGCAGCCGAAGCCGACAAGCCGAAAACCGTGATCCCGAAAGCCATCAACCAGGTGATCTACCGGATCCTGATTTTCTACATCGGTGCCCTGGTCATCCTGCTGTCGTTGACGCCGTGGGACAGCTTGCTGACCACCCTGAACGCCTCCGGTGATTCCTACAGCGGCAGCCCGTTCGTGCAAGTGTTCTCGATGCTGGGCAGCAACACTGCCGCGCACATCCTCAACTTCGTGGTCCTGACCGCGGCGTTGTCGGTGTACAACAGCGGCACCTACTGCAACAGCCGCATGCTGCTGGGCATGGCCGAGCAGGGCGACGCGCCGAAGGGCCTGGCGAAGATCGACAAGCGCGGCGTGCCAGTGCGTTCGATCCTGGCCTCGGCCGCCGTGACCCTGATCGCGGTGCTGCTGAACTACCTGATCCCGCAAAACGCGCTGGAACTGCTGATGTCGCTGGTGGTGGCCACCCTGGTGATCAACTGGGCGATGATCAGCTACTCGCACTTCAAGTTCCGCCAGCACATGAACAAGACCAAGCAGACGCCGCTGTTCAAGGCCCTGTGGTACCCGTACGGCAACTACATCTGCCTGGCGTTCGTGGTGTTCGTCCTTGGTGTGATGCTGTTGATTCCGGGGATTCAGACTTCGGTGTATGCGATTCCGGTGTGGCTGGTGTTCATGTGGGTCTGCTACGGCATCAAGAACAAGCGCAGTGCTCAGCGTGCCTTGCAGGCCGCAGTGGAGTAACTCCGCGCAGAAACAACAAACCCGGCCAAGTGCCGGGTTTGTTGTTTCAGGGCATACACATTTCCCTGTGGGAGCGAGCTTGCTCGCGATTAGGCCGTGTCAGTCGACATCATCGCTGCCTGACACACCGCTATCGTCGGAACGCCGTCCGGAGCAAGCTCGCTCCCACAAGGGATTTGTGGCGTGCTGAAGATCTGATCGCGGTATCCTGCACGCTCTAAATACGGACGCTTTTCCATGCTGGTGATTTCCAACAACGTGCAGCTGCCGGATGCCGAGATCGAGTTGACGGCCATTCGCGCCCAGGGCGCCGGTGGGCAGAACGTCAACAAGGTCTCCAGTGCCGTGCACTTGCGCTTTGACATTCCGGCGTCGTCCTTGCCCGAGTTCTACAAGGAACGGCTGCTGGCGCTGCGCGACAGCCGCATCACCAGCGACGGTGTGTTGATCATCAAGGCCCAGCAGTACCGGACGCAGGAGCAGAACCGCGCCGATGCACTGTTGCGGCTGACCGAGTTGATCCTCAGTGCCACCAAGGTCGAGAAGAAGCGCCGTCCGACCAAGCCGACCCTCGGCTCGAAGACCCGTCGCCTCGAATCCAAATCCAAGCGCGGCAACATCAAGGCCGGGCGCGGCAAGGTGGATTTCTAGTCTTCTCGATACTTGGTCGTGTGCCGATAGAGATAGATGCTCAGTGCCAGGCCGCTCAATGCGGCGAGGGCAGCAAACAGGAAAATCGAAGCAAAGCCAAACCCCGCCGCAATCGCCCCGGCCAATGGCCCGGTGATCCCCAGCGACAAATCGATGAACAGCGAATAAGCGCCGACAGCGGCACCACGGCTTGAGGCTGGCACCAGATTGACCGCTTCAACCCCCAGCGCTGGAAACACCAGCGAAAAGCCGAAGCCGCTCAGCGCCGCACCCGCCAGTGCCCAATGGGCATCCGGTGCCAGCCACAGCAACAGCAATCCCAGGGTTTCCACTGAAAGGCAGGCAATGGCCACGCGAAAGCCGCCGAGGCGGTTGATCAGGTTGCCGAACAGCAAGCGCGCGCCGATGAAGCTGGCGCCGAACAGGCTCAGGCACAGCACCGCGTTGTCCCAGTGTTGCGTGGCGTAATACAGGGTGATGAAGGTGGCGATGGTGCCAAAACCGATGGAGCCCAGGGCCAGTCCGCAGCCGTGGGGGAAGACTCGCCCCAGCACATGCATGAACGGCAGACGCTCACCGGCAACGATCGGTGCGGCGGTTTTCGGCCAGGCCAGCAGCAGGCCGAGAACGGCCAGCAACACAATGCTCACCCCCATGCTCCACAAGCCCAGTTGATGGACGAGCAACACACCCAAGGGCGCGCCGACAGCCAGTGCTCCGTAGCTGGCAATACCGTTCCACGAGATGACTTTGGCCGTATTCGCCGCGCCGACCCGGCCGATGCCCCAGCCAATCGAGCCCGAGCCCACCAGGCTTTCGGCGCTGCCGAGCACCAGGCGGCCGATCAACAGGCTGATCAGGCTCAAGGTCGGCAGGCTCTGGGTCCAGGCCGAGATCAGCATGAACACACCGCTCAAGCCGCAACCGGCCAGGCCATACATCACAGCCAGCTTGCTGCCCTTGTTGTCGATGATCTTCCCGGCATAGGGGCGGCTGAGCAGGGTGGCCAGGTATTGCACGCTGATCACCAGGCCCGCGATCACCGCGCCGAAGCCCAGGTCGCTGTGGACGTAACCGGGCAATACGGCCAGGGGGATGCCGATGTTCAGGTAGCCGATGAAGGTGAAAAGGACGATGGAAACAACTTGCAGCGTGACCGCCAGGGGGCGCTGGTTTTCAGGCATGGGTAAAGGTCCACGGTAAAGCAGGATAGATAGGCTGCTTATGATAACGGTGTGGACGGTCACAGGTTGTGAAAAAGTAAAACTATTTGCCGGGCGGCGTCATTCAGGTTTGGCGGGAGCGACCAGTTGCGTGGTGACCAGGGCGGCCAGCGCATTTTCCTGGGTGCCGAAGCGGGCAAGCAAGGCGGCTTGTTTCTCGGGGGAGAGGCGATTCCAGATCCCGATCATTTTCTCGGCGGTGCCGATCAGGACGCTGGCCTGCGCTTCACTGAATTCATCGGTCATGGGTAAAGGCTCTTTCAGGCAGTGTGGAAAGCGCATGTTAGCGCTTTCCACACGGTCTGTACGGCGGGTGTTTCAGTCTTCTCTGTCAGCCTGGCGGCTGTCAGTGGCTTCTTTCGGCTCGGGCTGTTGGGCTCCGGCTTGCTGCGTGGTCGTCTGCTCAGGTTCGTGCAGGCTTGGGAAGGGGAGATTAGGAATCTCGTGCATAGTCGCGCTCCTCGCTAAGTCTGTTGATAGATCTGGTAGATCCGCGCTTTTAAAAAGCCTGGGCAGGATACAGCACTGAAAATGACAAACGGACTTTTATATCCATTTGTTTCGACGGGTGGGATTGTCTAGACATGTGAGGAGGAGGGGGCAACACAAATCAAAATGTGGGGGCGGCGGTGCGACGATTCGACTTGCTCGCGAAAGCGGTTTAACAACCAGCATTTAAGCCGACTGATCCGCCGCTTTCGCGAGCAAGCCCGCTCCCACAAGGGTCATGCGCAGACTTTGGCAATCGCCTCGGCCAGCAGATCCAGACGCGTGGCATCAATCCCCGCCACGTTGGCCCGGCCCGAGCTGACCATATACACGCTGTGATGATCGCGAAGGTTCTTCACTTGCTCAGGCGTCAAGCCGGTGTAGGAGAACATCCCGCGTTGCACGCCAATGTGCGCAAAACGCTCGCGCAAACCGTGAGGCTCCAGCGCTTCCACCAGGCCGCTGCGCAGTTGGGCGATACGCAGGCGCATGGCTTCCACTTCGTCAGCCCAGAGGTTTTTCAGCTCCGGGTCGCCGAGGATGGTCGCGACCACCGCTGCACCGTGATCCGGCGGCGTCGACCACAGGTTGCGGGCGATGTTGGCCAGCTGGCTGCGGATGTCGGTGAGCTTGTCGGCGGTTTTCGCACAGACAATCAACGCGCCGGTGCGGTCGCGGTACAGGCCGAAGTTCTTCGAGCAGGAACTGGTGATCAGCAGTTCCGGCAACTCGGCGGCGAACAGCCGGGTCGACCAGGCATCCTGGTCCAGGCCATCGCCGAATCCTTGATACGCGAAGTCGATCAGTGGCAGCAGTTCGCGCTTGCGTACTACCTCCAGCACCCGCTGCCAGTCATCCTGGGACAGGTCGAAACCGGTCGGGTTGTGGCAGCAGGCGTGCAGCAAAACCACGTCACCCTTGGGCGCTTCATTGAGCGCCGCCAGCATGCCGTCGACGTCGAGCCGGTTGTCACTGCCCACGTACGGGTAGTGGCTGACCTTGACCTTGGCTGTCGCAAAAATCGTTTCGTGGATCGGCCAGGTTGGATTGCTCAGCCACACACCACGGCCCGGCAGGCACTGGGCGATAAAGTCCGCGCTCAGGCGCAAAGCCCCGGTGCCGCCCGGAGTCTGGGTGGCGCCGGCGCGTTGTGCGCTGAGCAGTTTCGAATCGGCGCCCAGTACCAGCTCATTGATCGCTTTGCCGAACGCCGGCTCGCCGTGACCACCGATGTAGGTCTTGGTGGACTGGTGATCCACCAGCCGCTGCTCGGCAAGCTTCACCGACTCGAGAATCGGCGTCAGGCCCTGGGCGTCTTTGTAGACGCCTACACCCAAATCGAACTTGCGCGGATTTTGGTCCTGCGCGTAGGCCTCCATCAGGCCGAGGATCGGGTCGCCAGGTACTCGACCGATGGCGTCGAAATGCATTACTTGCGCCCCTCAGCGTCCTTCGCCACTTCGTCAGTGCGCGCGGCCATGATGAAGTCGTTGCGGTGCAGGCCCTTGATCGAGTGGCTCCACCAGGTCACGGTCACTTTGCCCCACTCGGTCAGCAGGCCAGGGTGGTGGCCTTCGGCCTCGGAGATTTCACCGACGGCGTTGGTGAACGCCAGGGCGTGCTTGAAGTTCTTGAACAGGAAGACCTTTTCCAGCTGCATGATGCTGTCACGTACTTCGATGTTCCAGTCCGGGATCTGCTTGATCAGGATCGGCAGTTCTTCGTCGCTGACTTGTGGGGCGTCGGCGCGGCAGGCTTCGCAATGGGCTTGAGTTAATGCGGTCATGATGTGTTCCTGAAATCGAATGTTGGGAAATCGGCCCTCAGTGCTACCACGCTAATCCAAAGCGATGGTTTCTGACAGGCTCACTTGATTCTAAAAGCGGCGGATCACGCGGCTTTTGGTTTTGGCGGGAATTTCGGTGCGTGCAGACCCATCTGCATCGCGTGCTTGACCATGCCCATGATGTCTTCGTGAGCGAGGTCGAACAGGCGCTTGAGATTTGGCAACGCGAAGTACAGTGGCTGCAAGATGTCGATGCGGTAGGGCGTGCGCATGCATTCCAGCGGATCGAACGCCTGATGCTCAGGCTCGTCCGACAGGCAATACACGGTCTCTTTCGGAGAAGACAGAATGCCGCCGCCGTAGATGCGTTGGCCTTGCGGGGTGTCGACCAGGCCGAACTCGATGGTCATCCAGTACAGGCGCGCCAGATAGACGCGTTCTTCCTTGGACGCCTTGAGGCCGAGCTTGCCGTAGGTGTGGGTGAATTCGGCGAACCACGGGTTGGTCAGCAGCGGGCAGTGACCGAAGATCTCGTGGAAAATGTCCGGCTCTTGCAGGTAGTCCAGTTCTTCGCGGGTACGAATGAAGGTCGCCACCGGAAACTGCTTGCTGGCCAGCAATTCGAAAAAGGTCTGGAAGGGAATCAGTGCGGGAACCCGGGCAACCTGCCAGCCGGTGGTTTCACCGAGGACCTTGTTGATTTCGCCGAGTTGAGGAATGCGGTCGTGGGGCAGACCGAGTTTTTCGATACCGTCCAGGTACTCCTGGCACGCACGCCCTTCGATCACCTTCAGTTGACGAGTGATCAGCGTGTTCCACACCGCGTGTTCTTCGGCGGGGTAGTCGATAAAACCTTGCGCATCGGGCTCGCGAGCCACGTATTGCGTCTGCTTCATGCTGCTCTCCTGCTAGGGGATTTCGTTCTTGTTATGTACTGCTATGGACCTAGAAATACTCCAAGGATTGCATTGTTGCAGCAGGTGGGCAGCGACACGCGTAGGAAAAAACCGTAAATTTCGTAAAGTTTTCGTTACGAATTGGTCGCGATCGCGCAGCTATTGAGATTTCCCGGTTTGAAAAACGCTTTGCCTGTCACATAATCTTGACGACTATCTGAGCGCCTCGAAAGAAAAATGCGATCGAGCGCGCACCGCAATACCCTGTGGGAGCGGGCTTGCTCGCGAAAGCGCCGGCATGTCCAACATTGATGTATCAGACAGGCCGCCTTCGCGAGCAAGTCGAATCGTCGCACCGCCACTCCCACAGGGTTTGCGTTGAGACCAACTTTATTCACCGCATTTCAGGCCTTTCATATGCGTATCAAAGTCCACTGCCAGAACCGCATCGGCATCCTGCGCGACATTCTCAATCTGTTGGTGGAGTACGGGATCAACGTGGCCCGCGGTGAAGTGGGTGGTGAGCATGGCAATGCCATCTACCTGCATTGCCCGAACCTGATCAACATTCAGTTCCAGGCCCTGCGCCCGAAATTCGAAGCGATCGCCGGGGTGTTTGGCGTCAAGCGTGTCGGGCTGATGCCCAGCGAGCGTCGGCACATGGAGCTCAATGCACTGCTCGGTGCGCTGGAGTTTCCGGTGCTGTCGATCGACATGGGCGGTTCCATCGTCGCGGCCAACCGGGCAGCGGCGCAGTTGCTCGGGGTGCGGGTCGACGAAGTGCCGGGGATTCCCCTGTCGCGCTACGCCGAGGATTTCGATTTGCCGGAACTGGTGCGCGCCAACAAATCGCGGATCAACGGGTTGCGGGTCAAGGTCAAGGGCGATGTGTTCCTGGCCGACATCGCGCCGCTGCAGTCGGAGCATGACGACAGCGAAGCCATGGCCGGTGCGGTGTTGACGTTGCACCGCGCCGACCGGGTGGGCGAGCGCATCTACAACGTGCGCAAGCAGGAATTGCGTGGCTTCGACAGCATCTTCCAGAGCTCGAAAGTCATGGCCGCCGTAGTGCGCGAAGCGCGGCGCATGGC
Source organism: Pseudomonas sp. BF-R-19 (assembly GCF_019956445.1). Classification (NCBI taxonomy): domain Bacteria; kingdom Pseudomonadati; phylum Pseudomonadota; class Gammaproteobacteria; order Pseudomonadales; family Pseudomonadaceae; genus Pseudomonas; species Pseudomonas sp. BF-R-19. Next base: position 122,813 of record NZ_JAHBDN010000011.1, on the reverse strand, counting down.
GCCACTGGATGCGCCGCTGTTGATCGAAGGGGAGACCGGCACCGGCAAAGAGTTGCTGGCGCGGGCCTGCCATCTGGCCAGCCCGCGTGGGCAGTCGCCGTTGATGGCGCTCAACTGCGCCGGCCTGCCGGAGTCCATGGCCGAGACGGAATTGTTCGGTTACGGCCCGGGTGCCTTCGAAGGGGCGCGGGCCGAAGGCAAGCTCGGGCTGCTGGAGCTGACGGCGGGCGGTACGCTGTTTCTCGATGGCGTCGGGGAAATGAGTCCACGCTTGCAGGTGAAGTTGCTGCGCTTTTTGCAGGACGGTTGCTTCCGTCGTGTAGGCAGTGATGAAGAGGTCTACCTCGACGTGCGAGTGATCTGCGCAACCCAGGTCGACCTGTCCGAATTGTGCGCTCGCGGCGAGTTCCGCCAGGACCTTTATCACCGCTTGAATGTGCTGTCGCTGCACATCCCGCCATTGCGCGAATGCCTCGACGGCTTGACGCCGCTGGTGGAGCACTTCCTCGATCAGGCCAGCCGGCAGATTGGTTGCCCGTTGCCGAAACTGGCCCCGGCGGCCATGGAGCGGCTCAGTCACTACCATTGGCCGGGTAACGTACGGCAACTGGAGAACGTGCTGTTCCAGGCGGTTTCCCTGTGCGACGGCGGCACGGTCAAGGCCGAGCATATTCGCCTGCCGGATTACGGCGTGCGTCAGCCCCTTGGCGATTTTTCGCTGGAGGGTGGGCTGGACGAGATCGTCGGGCGTTTCGAGAAGGCGGTGCTGGAGCGGCTGTATTCCGAGCATCCGAGCAGTCGGCAACTGGGCAAGCGGCTCGGGGTTTCGCATACCACCATTGCCAACAAGTTGCGTGAGTATGAGGTGGGCAAGACTGAGTCATAGCTGAGGCCTGCTGCGTTTGTGCCGGCCTCTTCGCGGGCAAGCCCGCTCCCACAGGGGAACGCATTCCAAATGTGGGAGCGGGCTTGCTCGCGAAGGCGATAGATCAGTCACTCAAGAGGCCGGCACTTGCCACCCACCGGCATGACACCGCCGGTTTTTCGTCTCCGATACAAATCACAAATCCCCTCTGAATCCTCAAAGTCCCCTGTTTGCCGGGCCTCGCGCCGTCAAAAACAAGTTGGTCTGCAAATTGCTTATGGCTCAGCAGTACAGCAGTGGGCGGCAAACGTCCGGCAGGCAGAGGAAAGAGTGTGGACAAGTACCTTTATGTGGCAATGACCGGCGCCAGCCAGAATGCACTGGCGCAAAAGGCGCATGCCAACAACCTCGCGAACATCTCCACCAACGGCTTCCAGAAAGACCTGGAGCAGGCCCGTTCGATGCCGGTGTTCGGTGACAGCTTTCCGGCGCGTGCGTTTGCCATGTCCGAACGCCCGGCCACCGATTTCTCCCCTGGCTCACTGGTGGAAACCGGTCGCGACCTCGACGTTGCCGTGCAAGGCAGCGGCTGGATTGCCGTACAGACGCCCGAAGGCGGTGAAAGCTACGTGCGCACCGGCAGCCTGAACGTTGACGCCCTGGGCGTGTTGCGCGCCGGCAACGGCATGCCGGTGATGGGCAATGGCGGGCCGATTGCCGTGCCGCCGGAGCAGCAGATCGAAGTCGGCGAGGACGGCACCATCAGCATCCGCGCAATGGGCGAAGGTCCCCGGGTGATGGCGGAAGTCGACCGCATCAAGCTGGTCAACCCGGACCTCAAGAACATGACCAAGGGCCTGGACGGTTCGATCCACACCAAGGACGGCGCGCCTGCGCAGGCCGATGCCGGCGTCAAGCTGGTGTCCGGGTTCCTCGAATCGAGCAACGTCAATGCCGTGGAAGAGATGACCTCGGTGCTGGCCTTGGCCAAGCAATTCGAGCTGCACATCAAGATGATGAACACCGCCAAAGACGACGACCAGGCCATGGCTCGGGTCTTGCAGATCAGCTAATTACCAGAACGTCGCGCCGTAAAACAGGCACACGAGGAGAATCGAATGCTTCCGGCTTTATGGGTTGCCAAGACAGGTCTGTCCGCCCAGGACACCAACCTGACCACCATTTCCAACAACCTGGCCAACGTGTCGACCACGGGTTTCAAACGTGACCGCGCCGAGTTCCAGGACCTGCTCTACCAGATCAAGCGCCAGCCAGGCGCCCAGTCGACCCAGGACAGCGAACTGCCGTCGGGTCTGCAACTGGGTACCGGTGTGCGCATCGTCGGCACCCAGAAAAACTTCACCGCCGGCAGCCTGCAAACCACCGAGCAGCCACTGGACATGGCCATCGACGGTCGCGGTTTCTTCCAGATCCTGCAACCGGACGGCACCACGTCCTACACCCGTGACGGTACCTTCCACCTGGACTCCAACGGCCAGATCGTCAACGCCAGCGGCTTTGCCCTGGAGCCGGCGATTGTCATTCCGAACGACGCGCAGACCTTCACGGTCGGTCGCGACGGCACAGTGTCCATCACCATTGCCGGCAACCCGGCTGCCCAGGTGATCGGCAACCTGCAAACCGCCGACTTCATCAACCCGGCCGGCCTGCAGGCAGTGGGCAACAACCTGTTCCTGGAAACCGCCGCCAGTGGCGCGCCGCAAGTCGGCACTCCGGGCCTGAGCGGTTTCGGCACCACGCTGCAGAACACCCTGGAAACGTCCAACGTCAGCACCGTTGAGGAGATGGTCAACATGATCACCACCCAGCGCGCCTACGAGATGAACTCCAAGGTGATCTCCACCGCCGACCAGATGCTCTCGTTCGTAACGCAGAATCTGTAATCAAGTCTATGTGCGGCCATGAGGCTGCCTGCTACACCGTGAGGTAGGGTCATGAATCGCTATGTATCTGTTCTGGCACTGAGTGGGATCACCGCGCTCGCAGGTTGCGTGCCTGCGACGCCCAAGCCCAATGACCCTTACTACGCTCCGGTGTTGCCGCGCACGCCGTTGCCGGCGGCCGCGAACAACGGTTCGATCTATCAGGCCGGTTTCGAACAGAACCTCTACGGCGACCGCAAGGCGTTCCGGGTCGGTGACATCATCACCATCACCCTGAACGAAAGGACCCAGGCCAGCAAAAACGCCAACTCGCAAATTGGCAAGAACAGCAAGGCCAACATCGGCCTGACTTCGCTGTTCGGCAGCAGCGCCACCACCAACAACCCGTTCGGCGATGGCGACCTGAGCCTGAGTGCCAGCTACGAAGGTGACCGCGCGACCAAGGGTGACAGCAAGGCGGCGCAGGGCAACACCCTGACCGGTTCGATCACGGTCACCGTCGCCGATGTGTTGCCCAACGGCATCATCGCGGTACGCGGCGAGAAGTGGATGACCCTCAACACCGGTGACGAGCTGGTGCGGATTGCCGGCCTGGTTCGCGCCGATGACATCGCCACCGACAACACCGTGCCGTCGACCCGTGTCGCCGATGCGCGCATCACCTACTCGGGCACCGGTTCGTTTGCCGATGCGAGTCAGCCAGGCTGGTTCGACCGTTTCTTCCTCAGCCCGCTGTTTCCTTTCTAGGTGGCTACGTTGAATTTCAGAAGTCTCATGATGGCTGCGTTCCTGATGTCCGCAGCGTTCAACGTTCAAGCCGAGCGCCTGAAGGACATCGCCAGCATTTCCGGGGTGCGTTCCAACCAATTGATCGGTTACGGCCTGGTGGTCGGGCTTAACGGCACCGGAGACCAGACGACGCAAACCCCGTTCACCCTGCAGACCTTCAACAACATGCTCTCGCAGTTCGGCATCAAGGTGCCGCCGGGTTCGGGCAACGTGCAGTTGAAGAACGTCGCAGCGGTGTCGATCAGTGCCGATTTGCCGGCGTTCGCCAAGCCGGGTCAGCAGGTCGACATCACCGTTTCCTCCATCGGTAACTCCAAGAGCTTGCGCGGCGGCACCTTGCTGCTGACGCCACTCAAGGGTATCGATGGCAACGTGTATGCGGTGGCCCAGGGCAACCTGGTGGTCGGTGGTTTCGATGCGGAAGGGCGAGACGGCTCGAAGATCACCGTCAACGTTCCGTCGGCCGGTCGCATCCCCGGCGGTGCGTCGGTGGAGCGTGCAGTACCGAGCGGTTTCAATCAGGGCAACAGCCTGACGCTGAACCTCAACCGTTCCGACTTCACCACCGCCAAGCGCATCGTCGACAAGATCAACGACTTGCTCGGCCCTGGCGTGGCCCAGGCCATCGACGGCGGTTCGATTCGCGTCACTGCGCCGCTCGATCCGAGCCAGCGCGTCGACTACCTGTCGATCCTGGAAAACCTTGAGGTCGATCCGGGCCAGGCGGTGGCGAAAGTCATCATCAACTCCCGTACCGGCACCATCGTGATCGGCCAGAACGTCAAGGTGTCCCCGGCCGCCGTGACCCACGGCAGCCTCACAGTGACCATTACCGAAGACCCGATCGTCAGCCAGCCCGGCCCTCTGTCCAATGGCACGACGGCGGTGGTACCGCGTTCGAAGGTCAACGCCCAGCAGGAAGCCAAGCCGATGTTCAAGTTCGGCCCTGGCACCACCCTCGACGAAATCGTACGTGCGGTGAACCAGGTCGGCGCGGCACCGGGTGACTTGATGGCGATCCTCGAAGCGCTGAAGCAGGCTGGCGCCCTGCAAGCCGATCTGATCGTGATCTGAGGACAGCCATCGTGGATATGCGCAAGAGCGGCCTGGTCAGCAGCAGCGATTCGGGCTCCTATTCGGACCTCAATCGTCTGAATCAGCTGAAGGTCGGCGACAAGAACAGCGACGGCAACATGCGCAAGGTGGCGCAGGAGTTCGAGTCGCTGTTCATCGGTGAGATGCTCAAGTCCATGCGCTCGGCAACCGAAGCGCTGGGGCAGGACAATCCGATGAACACCCCGGCGGCCAAGCAGTACCAGGAAATGTACGACCAGCAACTGGCGGTTTCCATGTCCCGCGAAGGCGGCGGTATTGGTCTGGCCGACGTGCTGATGCGCCAGATGTCGAAGAACAAACCGATGGCGCCGGGCGAGGCCGCCGCTGCATCGCTGGCCAAACAAGAGGCCGCCAAGGCGGCCGTGCAAACACCGGTGGCAGCGGGCACGGTTGCGGTCAATGGGCCGCTGTCTCGAGTCAACGGCCAGCGTCCGTTGTGGGCTTCGCGTTCAGTCCATACGCCACAAGAAGCGGGCGAGGGTGCTCATCGCAATGACATGGCGCTGATCAATCAGCGGCGCCTGGCGCTGCCGCCGAAACTGGCCGACCGTTTGCTGGCGGGGCTGGTACCTTCGGCGACGACCGCCGCTGCAACAGTCAACGCAACTCAATTGCCGCAGCGCACGACCACCACCGGTACCGGTCCGTTGTACAACGGCGACTGGCTGGCGAATGCGCAGCAAGCCTCCAGCGGCGGCATGCAGATTTACGGTCGCGCCATGGCACAGATTCCTCTGGCGCCGGCGAAGAAAGCCTTCAGTTCCGCCGACCAGTTCATCAACACCATGTTGCCAATGGCCAAGGAAGCGGCGGCCCGGATTGGTGTCGATCCACGTTACCTGGTGGCCCAGGCGGCCCTGGAAACCGGCTGGGGCAAGTCGGTCATGCGTGCTCAGGACGGCAGCAGCAGCCACAACCTGTTCGGCATCAAGGCCGGCAATAGTTGGCAGGGCAATTCGGCGCGGGCGATCACCAGCGAATTCAGGAACGGGCAGATGGTCAAGGAGACGGCCGAGTTCCGTTCCTACGACTCCTACAAGGACAGTTTCCATGACCTTGTGACTTTGCTGCAGACCAATAATCGCTATCAAGATGTCGTGAAGTCGGCCGATAACCCAGAACAGTTTGTACGCGAGTTGCAGAAGGCCGGTTACGCAACCGACCCGGACTACGCAAGCAAGATTTCGCAGATAGCCAAGCAGATGACGAGTTACCAGAACTACGCTGCGGCGGGCGTTTCCACCACGCCTTTATAGGCACAAGGATTAAGGTCTGAATCATGAGTTTGCTCAATATCGGGATGTCGGGGCTCAGTGCTGGCCATAACTCGTTGGTGACGACCGGCAACAACATTGCCAACGTCGACACCGCCGGGTACTCGCGCCAGCAGTCTGTGCAGAGCACCAAAGGCTCGATTCAGTACGGCAACGTGTTCATCGGCACCGGCACGACGCTGGCCGATGTGCGTCGCGTGTATAACTCCTATCTCGATTCGCAGTTGCGTACCGCTACCTCGCTCGACAGCGAAGCCGCGTCGTACAACGCACAGGCCACGCCGCTGGACGCTACTCTTTCCGATAGCAACACCGGGTTGACCGGTGTGCTGCAAAAGTTCTTCACCTCGATGCAAGGCGTTTCGACCTCGGCCACCGACGACACGTCCCGCCAGTCGGTGCTGACCGGCGCCCAGGCCCTGTCGGCCCGCTTCAACTCGATTGCCAAGCAGTTGAACGACCAGAACACCAACCTGAACGGCAGCCTGGGCGACATGGCGGATCAGGTGAACAAGCTGTCCACCACGATTGCCACGCTCAACCAGAAGATTTCCGAGCTCTCCACCGGCACCAACCAGCCAAACGACCTGCTGGACTCGCGCAACGAAGCCGTGCGCCAACTGTCCGAGCTGGTCGGTACCCAGGTGGTCGAGCGTGGCAACAGCTACGACGTCTACATCGGCAGCGGCCAGCCACTGGTGGTTGGCAACACCACCAATACACTGCAAACCGTGCCGAGCCAGAACGATCCATCGCGCATGGCGCTGCAGCTGAACCGTGGCTCCAGCACCATCGACGTGACTTCGGTGGTCAGCGGCGGTGAAATCGGTGGCCTGCTGACTTACCGCAAGGAAGTGCTCGATCCATCGCTCAATGAGCTGGGGCGTGTAGCCCTGGTGGTGGCCGACCAGATCAACAGCCAGCAGGCGCAGGGCATCGACAAGAACGGTGACTTCGGCGCGGCGATCTTCAACAACATCAACAGTGCCGCCCTGGTCAGTCAGCGCAGCATTGCGGCGGCGGGCAACAGTGCTGGCTCCGGCAACCTGGATGTCACCATCAAGGACACCGGCAAGCTGACCACCAGCGACTATCAGGTGACGTTCACCAGCGCGACCAACTACACCGTCAAGCGCTCGGATGGCACCGACATGGGCGCGTTCAGCACCACGACGACGCCGGCTCCGGTGATCGACGGCTTCAGCCTGAACCTGAACGGCGGTGCGCTGAGCGCCGGCGACTCGTTCAAGGTGACGCCGACCCGTGGCGCCGCGGCCGGTATCCAGACCGTGCTCAGCGACCCGAAAAAAATCGCCGCGGCAGCACCGCTGACCGGCGTGACCAATGCCAACAACACCGGCACCTACACCCAGCCAGCGCTGACCAGTACCATCGACATCTACAACCCGACGGCCCAGGCAGAAATGCAGACCGCGCTCAAGAACTCGACGCCGGTCAAACTGGTGTTCGGCGCGGCCAGCGGCGGTAGCCAGAGCTACAACATGGTCGATGCCAAGGGCAACTCGATCGGCACCGGCACCATCGTTCCCGGCCAGAGCAACACCCTGAACCTGAAAGTGGGCATGGTCGATGCCAGCGGTGCGCCGATCATGGACAACAGCGTCACGCCAGCCGTGCAGAAGACCTTCACCGTGCAGACCACGGTCGGCGCCACGCCCGCCAGCGGCGAAAGCTTCACCATCAACCTGACCGGCGCGGCGTCTTCGGACAACCGCAACGCCCAGGCGCTGGTCGGGCTGCAAACCAGACAGACCGTAGACACCGGCACGGCGAGCAAGGGCATCAGCCTGACCGATGCCTACAACAAGCTGGTGACCAACGTCGGCGCCAAGGCTGCCCAGGGCAAATCCGACAGCGACGCCACCACGGCGATCCTGGACAACGCCAAAGGGGCACGGGATTCGAACTCCGGGGTCGACCTGGATGAAGAAACCGGCAACCTGGTCAAGTACCAGCAGTACTACACCGCGTCTTCGCAGATCATCAAGGCTGCGCAGGAAATTTTCACCACGCTGATCAACAGCCTTTAAGGAGTCGTAATTCATGCGCATTTCCACCGCCCAGTATTACGAAATCACCGCTGCCAACTACCAGCGCAACTTCAACAAGGCCATCGCGACCAACAACGAAATCAGCAGCCAGATCCGCGTCAATACTGCCGCCGATGATCCGATCGGTGCCGGTCGTTTGCTGCAACTGGGTCAGCAGAGCGCGATGCTTGGTCAGTACGGCACCAACATCAACACCACCAAGAATGCGTTGAGCCTGCAGGAAACGACGCTCGACTCCATCGGTACCGCTTTGCAGCGCGCCAAGGAACTGGCCCTCGCCGCCAGCAATGGCATTGCCACCGACGCGGACCGCAAGGCCTATGCGTCGGAGTTGGGCCAGATCCAGCAACAAGTGCTGGGCCTGATGAACTCCAGGGATGCCAACGGCAACTACCTGTTCTCCGGTTCGAAAACCGACACCGCGCCTTACTCGCAGAACTCGGACGGCACCTACAGCTACAACGGTGACCAGACCACCATCGACCTTGGCATTGGCGATGGCATGACGGTCGGGACCAACACCACTGGCTGGGATGCGTTCCAGCAGACCATCAATACCAGTCGCACTCAGACCACCATGACCGCTCCGGCGGTGGATGACGGTCGCGTGGTGCTGTCCAATGGTACGGTCGGCACCAGCTCCACCTACAACGCGAAGTTCACGGGCGGCCAGCCCTACACCGTCAGCTTCCTCAGCAGCACCCAATTGAAGATCACCGACGCGCTGGGCAATGACGTGACCACCGAAGCCAGCCAGAACGGCGTGATCAGCAACTCCAACGGTGCCAACCAGACGGTCAGTTTCCGTGGTGTCGACCTGAAGTTGAACATCAACCTCAAATCCACTGATACCAACCCGGATGCGGTGATCGCCGGTCACAGTTTCAATCTGTCTTCCACGTCGGACACCTTCAACGCGTCGCGCAGCGCCGGTAACCCGTCGACCGCGGTCATCACCGGTTCCAGCGTGACCAACCCGACGGATTACACCAACGCCTTCCCGTCGGGCGGGGCGATCCTCAAGTTCACCAGCGCCACCAATTTCGACCTGTATGCCGCGCCGATCACTGCCGACAGCAAGCCGGTGTCGTCGGGCACCATGGTGGGCGGCAACGCCACTGCGGCGGGCGTAACGTTTGCCCTGGGTGGCGGCACCCCGGCGTCCGGCGACCAGTTCGTGATTCAGAACAACAACCATCAGACCCAGAACGTGCTCGACACCCTGGGCCAGATGATCACCGCGCTGAACACGCCGATCGACGGCGACCCGGTGGCCAAGCAGAAGTTACTGGGGGCCATGGAATCGGGAATGGGCAACATCGACAGTGCGGCCAACCAGATCGGCTCAGCCATCACCACGATCGGTGCCCGCGGCCTGGCACTGGATAACCAGACCGCGACCAACGAGAGCCTGACCCTGGCGAACAGCGCGAGCCAGAAGTCAATTCGCGATTCGGACCCGGCTGAACTCATGACTCGCCTGACCTTGCAGCAGACCATGTTGCAGGCGGCGCAGCTGGCGTTCAGCAAGATTTCCCAGCTGGGCCTGTTCAACAAGATCTGACGGTGGTCGGGCGCGCAGGCGCTCGATGGCCTTGCCCCTTCAGTATTTATCGTCTTTTTTGCGGTAACAAAGGGCTCGCTTTTCAGGGCGGGCTCGCGCCGCCTGTGAGCCCACCGTGAATTCACTTCCGCTTGTCAGCCTGGTCATTCCCGCCTTCAATCCGCGCTTTTTCGGTCGTGCCTTGCACACGGCAGTGAGCCAGAGCTACGGCAATCTGGAGATCATCGTTTGCGATGACAGTCGTGGTCAGGAGATCGAAGACATCGTGGATTCGCTGGTTGAGCAGGGTGCGACCGTGCGCTATGTGCGTAACCCGCGGACCCTGGGGTTGGTGGGTAACCTGCAAGCCTGCCTGGAGCAGGCGCAGGGCGAGTACATCAAGTTTCTTTGTGATGACGACCAGTTGTTTTCCGCCTGCATCGAGCGTCAGGCCCAGGTGCTCATCGATTGTGCCGACGTCAACCTGGTGGTCGCCCAGCGCCTGCTCTGGGATGCCGACGACATGCCGCTGCCTTCGCGCCTGGAAAACACCCCGCTTTCCCCGGTGGGCGGGGTATTCAAGGGCGAGGACCTGCTGGCGATCTTCGAAAACTTCCCGGTCAACATCCTCGGTGGTTTCAGCAACGCCATGTTCCGTCGGGCTGATGTGCTCGAACTGTTCCCGGCACTGACGCAGCCCGGCCATTGCTTCGTCGCGACCCTCGATTTTGCCTTGTACGTCTGCCTGATGCGGCGCGGCAACCTGGCGGTGTCCAATCACGTGCTCGGCGTCGAACGCCTGTACCCCGAACGATTGAGCAGCCAGCAGTCGATGAAGGACGCAGCGGAAACCGAACGGCAATGGCTGTCGCAGATGCTCAAGGCGCGTAGCGGCGAATCAGCGCCGGCCCAGGGGTGGGTGCGCTATGTGCCACTGACCAAAGTGGACGAGTCACCGCGGGTATGGGAAGAGTTGCCGTTGAGCCGGACCCTGGGCACCAAGCAGACCACCCAGGACTGGCATGTCGGCATCGCCAGTGTCAGTTTCGCGCAACTGTATGCCCAGTGGCTGGCGTGCCGCAGCCTCTCCGACGGTCAGCGCGAGCTGCTGGCGGATACGCTGGAGTCTTGGCCAAGCAGACCCAGAATCGTTCCGGTCATCATCGATGAACAAGGCAGCCGTTCGGCGCTGGAGCTCACTCTGCAATCGCTGGCAGATCAGGATTACCCCCCTGAACTGACGCTGGTGCTGTCGGTATCGTGCACAGAAGCCGTGCTGGACGAGCGTGTGTTCCGCTTGCCGTTGCAGGACGACTGGCAGCAGCAGATCAACGCCCTGTTACCGCAACTGGAAGGCATTGGCTGGTTCTATCTATTGCGAGCCGGTGATCGTCTGGTGGCGCCGGCCTTGCTGGTCATGGCTGAACGCATTGCGTTGTCGCGCTCGCTGACCTGCCTGTACAGCGACGAAGGTGGGCTGCATCAGGGGGAGTCGGCCGAACCTGCATTCAAGCCGGACTTCAACCTGGACCTGATGCGCAGCTATCCCTACGTGGGGCGAGCGCTGGCATTCGAGCGCGAACAGTTCCTGGCGCTGGGCGGTTTCGATTCGGTGTACGGCGAACTGGCGCCACACGATGTGTTGTGGCGATTGGTCGAGAGTGCTGGCACGCACGTGGTCGGGCACATTTCGGAGGTGTTGCTGGAGTCGGCGTTCGACCTGGCCAAATGGCTGTCGCTGCCGCAAGTGGTGGACAGCAATCCGCGGTTGCTTGAGGCGCACTTGCAGCGCCTGGGTGTCGCCCACGACATTCGCCAGGGCAGTTCGGCGCTGCTCAATCGGGTCGACTATCACCATGGCGATCGGCCGCTGGTGTCGATCGTGATCGTCAGCAAGGATCAGACCCTGGCGTTGCAACGCTGCGTCGAGAGCCTGCTGGAGAAAACCGCCTACGGCGAATACGAGTTGCTGTTGGTGGACAACGGCAGCGAGAGCGCCGAGGCGCTTGACTGGTTCGCCGGCATGGCGCAGTTGGGCAGCGAGCGGATCCGGGTGCTGCGCTGCGAGTTGCAGGGCAATGCGGCAGCGGTGCGCAACTTCGCCGTGCAGCAGGCTGCTGGCGAGTACGTGCTGATGCTCAACCCTTACACGGTGATCACTCAGGCGCAATGGCTGGGTGAACTGCTCAATCATGCGCAGCGTCCGGAAGTCGGCGTGGTGGGGGCCAAGCTGTTCAACCCCGATGGTCGCGTGCTGCATGCCGGCCTGATTCTCGGGTTGCAAGGGCCGGCCGGCATGCCGTTCCATGGTGAGATGCTGCACGCAGCGGGGTACATGTACCGCTTGCAGGTCGCTCACAATTACAGTGCCGTCGGCGGCGATTGCCTGATGGTACGCAAGGCGGTTTTTGATGCCGTCGGTGGCCTGGATGAGAAGGGCCTGGCGCAGTCCCTCAACGAAGTGGACCTTTGCCTGCGGGTTGGCCAGGAAGGTTATCTGGTGGTGTGGACGCCTCACGCGCAACTGGCCTTGGGCGCGCAACCGGCGGTGGCTGCGCAAGAAGGTGACCAGGCCCGGGGCGAGCAGGAGCAGGAAGTTTTCTATAAACGCTGGCTGCCGATCGTGGCCCGTGATCCGGCCTACAACACCAACCTGGCGTTGCAGGGATTGGGCGGGGCAAGCTTCAGTCTCGAGCCGGGTTTGCGATCCGGTTGGAGCCCGTTTTCCAAGTCTCAGCTGCCGAAGATTCTCGCGTTGCCGGTCAATGCGTCCGCCATCGGCCATTACCGGGTCACGCAACCGCTGATCGAGCTGGAGGCCGCCGGCAGGGCGCACGGGCGCATTCATTACAACCTGCCGACCATCATCGAAGTCGAGCGCCATTCGCCTGACGTGATCATTTTGCAGGGGCGCTATTCCGAAGGTCCGATCAACGAAATCCCGAGCCTGCAAAAATACTCCAGCGCGCGACGCATCTATGAGCTGGATGACTTCGTGATCAACGTTCCGCACCGCAATGCGCATATCCGCAATATGCCGGGCAAGGACGAAATGGAGGCGCTGGTGCGGCGTGCCATCGGCATGTGCGATCGCGTGGTGGTCTCCACCGAGCCGCTGGGTAACGCGCTGTCGGACATGCATCAGGACATTCGCGTGGTGCCCAACATGTTGGCGTCGCACTTGTGGACCGACCTGCGCAGTCAGCGCAGAACCTCGAAAAAGCCCCGGGTCGGCTGGGGTGGCGGCACCAGCCACCACGGTGACCTGGCGGTCATCGCCGATGTGGTTCGCGAACTGGCCAATGAAGTCGACTGGGTATTCTTCGGCATGTGCCCGGACGATTTGCGCCCGTACATGCATGAGTTTCACGGGGTGATCGGGCTGGATGTGTACCCGGCCAAACTGGCCAGCCTGAATCTGGATCTGGCATTGGCGCCGTTGGAGTTCCACATCTTCAACGACTGCAAGAGCAACCTGCGCCTGCTGGAGTATGGCGCTTGCGGTTACCCGGTGATTTGCACCGAAACCGAAGCCTATCGCGGCTACCTGCCGTGCACCCGGATCAAGACCAACTCCACGGATGAATGGCTGCAAGCGATCCGCATGCACCTGGCCGATCCGGACGCCAGCTATCGCATGGGCGATGAGTTGCGCGAGATCGTGCTGCGTGACTACGTGCTGCGCGGCGACAATTTGCGCTACTGGGAAAATGGCTGGCTGGCGGACTGACCGTTCGCGCATCGATCCCGACCAGGCAGGCGACGTTGAGTCGCCTGCCTTTTTTTTGCCGCCAGACTTTGCAATCAGCGTTGAAGATGCCCGCCAAGCATTGCCCGGTAGCAGATTGAAAGAGCTGGCGCGTTTCCTGCAAGTCCCCCTTATATCGCCATAAAACGAGCACTTCCGGTCAGTCCGGATGCGCCCTGAACGGCGGCAGGTTTAACCCTGATGGCCCGCAAAAGCTTGATACAGCTTGGCTGAGCCCTGTGACGAACAAGAGAGGAAGGGGATGAAGGCAGTTATTTTGGCGGGTGGCCTGGGTACGCGGATCAGCGAGGAGTCGCACCTCAAGCCAAAGCCGATGATCGAGGTCGGCGGCAAGCCAATTCTCTGGCACATTATGAAACAGTACTCCGCTCACGGGATCCACGATTTCGTGATCTGCCTTGGCTACAAGGGCTATGCGATCAAGGACTTCTTCGCCAACTACTTTCTGCACACCTCCGACGTCACGTTCGACATGTGCAACAACCGCATGGATGTTCACCAGAACTACAGCGAGCCATGGCGCGTCACGCTGATCGACACCGGCGAAGAGACCATGACCGGCGGCCGACTGCGCCGCGCCCGACGCTACCTCGAAGACGAAAAGGCCTTCTGTTTTACCTATGGCGACGGCGTGTCTGACCTCAACATTGGCGCGTTAGTGGACTTCCATCTCCAGCACGGAAAACTGGCGACCGTCACCGCAGTGCAACCACCCGGCCGGTATGGCGCGCTCAATCGTGATGGCGACCGTGTCCTGGGCTTCACCGAAAAACCTCGCGGCGATGGAGGCTGGATCAATGGCGGGTTCTTCGTCCTGTCGCCCAAGGTGCTGCCGCTGATTGACGGCGACGAGACCTCGTGGGAGTCCGGGCCGCTGGACGGCCTGGCCGAGCGCGGCGAACTCATGGCGTTCCAGCACGACGGCTTCTGGCAGCCGATGGACACCCTGCGCGACAAGAACCACCTGGAAGCGTTGTGGCAGAGCGGGGAGGCCCCATGGAAGCAATGGGGCTGAGCCCGCAATTCTGGCGCGGCAAGCGGGTGCTGGTCACCGGCCACACCGGGTTCAAGGGCAGTTGGCTGACGTTGTGGCTGCAAAGCCTGGGTGCCGAGGTCAGCGGGTTTTCCCTCGATCCGTCCACCGAGCCGAGCCTGTTCGAACTGGCGCGGGTGCATGAAGGCATCAACGATCAGCGCGGCGACCTGCGTGATCTGGGCGCCTTGCTGGAACTGATCGCCGAGACCCAACCGCAAATCGTCCTGCACCTGGCGGCCCAGCCGCTGGTGCGCGAAGGTTATCGCGACCCGTTGGGCACCTATTCCAGCAACGTCATGGGCACGCTCAACCTGCTCGAAGCGATCCGTCAGGTGGGCGGTGTGCGCGCCTGCGTGCTGGTAACCACCGACAAGGTCTACGCCAATCAGGAATGGCTGTGGCCGTACCGCGAAGACGAAGCGTTGGGCGGTCACGATCCCTACAGCAGCAGCAAGGCTTGCTGCGAGTTGCTGGCGCAATCCTATGCCGCTTCGTTCTTTGCGCCTGAAAAGCACGCCGAGCATGGTCTGGCGTTGGCCACGGCGCGCGCCGGCAACGTGCTGGGCGGCGGCGATTTTGCCCCGGAGCGGTTGATTCCCGACGTGCTGCGGGCGTGGTCGGCGGATGAGCCGGTGACCTTGCGCTATCCGCAGGCGGTGCGCCCATGGCAGCACGCGCTGGAACCGCTGGCCGGCTATCTGCAACTGGCTGCCGGCCTGTACGAGCAAGGCCCGCAATTCGCTGGGGCGTGGAATTTCGGTCCCGGCGAAGCGGACATGTGCAGCGTCGGTGAAGTGGTCGAACTGCTCGCCAGCCGCTGGCCGCAGGCACGCGGGCTACGCATCGAACCGAGCGATTTGCATGAGGCCGGCCTGCTGCGCCTGGACAGCAGCCGCGCCCGTCAATTGCTCGGCTGGCAACCGCGCTGGTCGTTGCAGCAGTGCCTGACCCAGACCCTGGATTGGCATTTGGCGTGGCAGAACGGCGATGACATGCGCGCCATCAGCCTGGCGCAATTGAACCTTTACCGAGGCGCGCTGTGAGTGAATTTCTGCTGAAGGCGTTGCCGCTGAGTGGTTTGTTCTGCGTGCAGCACAAACGCTTCGAAGACGAGCGCGGGCACTTTTCCCGGTTGTTTTGCGAAGGCAGCCTCGGTGCGTTTGGCCAGGCGTTTCATATCCGCCAGATCAATCACTCCTGCACCCGCGAACGCGGCAGCGTGCGTGGCCTGCATTACCAGAATGCCCGTGCGCCGGAAGCCAAATTGATCACCTGCCTGCGCGGTGAAGTCTGGGATGTCGCGGTGGATCTGCGTCCCGACTCCGAGACCTTCCTGCACTGGCACGCCGAACACTTGCGTGCCGGTGATGGCCGCAGTCTGTTGATTGCGGCCGGGTTCGCCCACGGCTTCCAGACCCTGAGCGCCGACGCCGAGCTGCTGTACCTGCACAGCAACGACTACACGCCGGAACACGAAGGCGGGTTGTCGGTGCTCGATCCACGGCTGGCGATTGCCTGGCCGTTGCCTGTCAATAATCTGTCGGCGCGCGATGCGAGTCATCCGGCGCTCGATGAACACTTTGCCGGAGTGCGTCTATGAACTGCCGTGGTTGCGCGACTGCGCTGACCCTGCCGCTGATCGACCTGGGCACCTCGCCGCCGTCCAACGCCTACGTGCGTGTCGACCAACTGGAGCAGGCCGAACAATGGGTGCCGTTGAAGGTTGCCGTGTGCCAGCAATGCTGGCTGGTGCAAACCGAGGATTACACCAGCGCCGACAGCCTGTTCGATGCCGAGTACGCCTATTTCAGTTCGTTCTCCAGCACCTGGCTGGCCCATGCCGAGCGTTATGTGGCCGAGATGGTCGAGCGCTTCGGCCTGAGCGCCGACAGCCGCGTGGTGGAAGTCGCGGCCAACGACGGTTACCTGTTGCAGTACGTGGCCAGGCGCGGCATCCCTTGCCTGGGCGTCGAGCCAACCCGCAGCACCGCGCAAGCGGCACGGGAAAAAGGCCTGGAGATCCGTGAATTGTTTTTCGGTCGCGACACCGCCGCGCAGTTGCACAGCGAAGGCTGGGGCGCCGACCTGATGGCCGCCAACAACGTGCTGGCCCACGTCCCGGATATCAATGATTTCCTCGGCGGCTTTGCGACCCTGCTCAAGCCGACGGGTGTGGCGACCTTCGAATTCCCGCAGTTGCTGACCCTGATGGCCGGCCAGCAATTCGACACGCTGTACCACGAGCATTATTCCTACCTGTCGCTGACCGCTGTGCAGACCTTGTGCGAGCGCAATGGCCTGCAAGTGTTCGACGTCAGTCAGCTCCCGACCCATGGCGGGTCGCTGCGGGTGTTCGTCCAGCGCCTGGACGGCGAGCGTCGCGAAGTGCAACCGGCGGTCCGGCAACAACTGCAGGCGGAACTCGCCGCCGGGGTGAAAACCCCTGGGTTCTACGCGACCCTGGCGCCCGCCGCCGAGCGCATCAAGCATGACCTGCTGCGCTTCCTGTTGCAGGCCAAGGCCGATGGCAAGCGCGTGGTCGGCTACGGCGCCGCCGCCAAGGGCAACACCCTGCTCAACTACGCCGGGGTCAAGCCGGACCTGCTGGCCTGGGTGGCCGATGCCAATCCGCACAAGCAAGGCAAATACCTGCCCGGTAGCCGCATTCCGATCGTGTCGCCGGCACAGATCGACATCGAAAAACCGGACTACGTGCTAGTGCTGCCGTGGAACCTGCTGGATGAGATCACCCAGGCCTTTGCCGGCATCCGTGCATGGGACGGTCGTTTTGTCATTGCCATTCCCGAGTTGATCATTCGATGAGCCGAATTCATTACACCAAACCCAGTGTCGGTGAGCTGGAAGCTGACTACGTACTCGATGCCGTCCGCCATGGTTGGGGAGAGCGCTGCTACGAGTACCTGACGCGCTTCGAAAAGTCCTTTGCCGAGCACCTGGGTGCGACGTACGCGATTGCAACGTCCAGTTGCACCGGCGCGCTGCACATGGGCATGGCGGCGCTGGGCATCGGTGCCGGCGATGAGGTGATCCTCGCCGATACCAACTGGATCGCCTCAGCCGCCCCCATCACCTATCTGGGCGCGACGCCGGTGTTCGTCGACGTGCTGGCCGACAGTTGGTGCCTCGACCCGCAGCAGGTTCGCCAGGCGATCACCCCACGAACCAAGGCGATTCTGGCGGTGCACCTCTACGGCAATCTCTGCGACATGGATGCGTTGCTGGCCATCGGTCGCGAGTTTGGCCTGCCGGTCATCGAAGACGCGGCCGAGGCGATCGGCTCGCAGTGGCGTGGTCAGGCTGCCGGTTCGCTGGGTGCATTCGGTGCGTTTTCCTTTCACGGCACCAAGACCATGACCACTGGCGAAGGCGGCATCTTCGTGACGTCGGACAAGGCCCTGTATGACCGCGTACTGACCCTGTCCAACCATGGCCGGGTGGCGGGCAGCAGCAAACAGTTCTGGCCGGATTTCCTCGGTTTCAAATACAAGATGAGCAACCTGCAAGCGGCCGTCGGTTGCGCACAGGTCGAGCGGATCGACGAGTTGATCGAACGCAAGCGAGCGATCTTCGTCCACTACGCCGAGGCGCTGGCGTCGTTGCCGGGCTTGTCCATGAACCCTGAGCCCGAACACGCGCGCAACGGTTACTGGATGCCCACCGTGGTCTTTGACCGCGAACTGGGGATCACGCGGGACATGTTGAGCGCAGCCTTCCAGGCCGCCGATATCGACGCGCGGGTGTTCTTCTGGCCGCTGTCGTCCTTGCCGATGTTCAGCCAACTGACGGCCGACTCGCCCGTGGCGCATTCGCTGCCGGAGCGCGCGATCAATCTGCCGAGTTACCACGACATGACCGATGACGATCAGCACCGGGTCATCGAGGTGTTGCGCGCGCTGGTACTCAAAAGGACCCGGCTATGAAGGTTTACCTGCTGGGGGCAGCCAATCCTGAAGCGGTACGGATGATCCTCACCCTGCAACGCAGTCAGCCGGACGTGCAGTTCGCCTTTCTCGATAACGATCCGGCGAAACAAGGCACGCTGTTTCATGGCGTACCGGTGGTGGGTGGTACCGACAAGGTGGCCGAGCTGAAAGGCCCCGACACACGCTTTGTCAATTTGATCACCGGCAGCACGGCGCTGCGTTACCGGACCACCTGCGAGATCGTCGAGGCCGGCGGCACCCTGGGCAACTTCATCCACCCAGGCATCGATCTGACGATGATCACCATGGGCGTCGGCACCTATCTGCAAGAGGGCGTGATCATGCAGGCGCAAGTCAGCCTGGGTGACAACACCAGTATCAGCGCCGGCAGCGTCGTCGGACATGAGGGGCAGGTCGGCCATTCGGTGTTCATGGCGCCGGGCGTCTGCATTGCCGGTTGTGTCGAGATCGGTGACGGCACCTTCATCGGCACCAACGCCACGATCCTGCCGCGTTTGCGCATCGGTCGTTGGGTCACCATCGGTGCGGGCGCCGTGGTGACCAGAGACGTTCCAGACTATGCGGTCGTGGTGGGCAGCCCCGCCAGGACCATCAAGACCAATCCTGCTTCCTTTCAAGACGGTCGGGTTTTCAAGTAACCACCGCGACTAATTTCCGGAGAGTCTGTAATGAATCCTCATGAGCAGTTTCGTGAAGAAGTAAAAGACAACATCGAAGGCCTGCAACAGGACAAAGCCTTGCAAGCCACGTCGCTGGACTGGGTTGGCACCACCGCCAAACATAAGTACACCTACAACTTCAGCTGGATGGGCCGCCCGATCATTCAGTTCCCCCAGGACATGGTCGCCATGCAGGAGATCATCTGGGCGCTGCGGCCGGACATCATCGTCGAGACCGGTATCGCCCACGGTGGCTCGCTGGTGTTTTACGCCTCGATGCTGGAACTGATCGGCCATGGCGAAGTGCTGGGCGTCGACATCGATATCCGCCAGCACAACCGTGAGGCGATCGAAGCGCACCCGATGAGCAAGCGGATCCGGATGATCCAGGGTTCGAGCATTGATCCGGCGATCGTCGAGCAGGTTCGCCAGCGCGTCGAAGGCAAGACAGTGCTGGTGGTCCTGGACTCCAACCATACCCACGAACACGTACTCGAAGAGCTGCGTGCCTATGCACCGATGACCTCGGTGGGCAGCTACTGCGTGGTGATGGACACCGTGGTTGAAGACATGCCGGAAGACGCCTTCCCGGACCGTCCGTGGGGCAAGGGCGACAATCCGAAAACCGCGGTATGGGCCTACCTGGAAGAAAACCGCGATTTTGAAATCGATCAAGCCATTCACAGCAAGCTGCTGATCACCGTCGCGCCGGATGGCTACCTGCGTCGCGTGCGGTAATCGACAAGACATCGTTGGGCTTTTTCGGCGATTCGCCGTTGTGGGGAAATGTATGCAAGGCAAGAACAATTCTGAACACGGGTTGGCACTCAACGAACAGTTGACCGTGGTGCTGATGTCTCACGAGCGGCCGGCATTTTTGCGCCGGGCGGCACGTTTCTACAGCGGCTTGCCTTGCAGGATTCTGGTGCTGGATTCTTCGACCGAAGGTCAGCCAAGCCTGGCCGGGCAGTTTGAAAATGTGGATTACCAGCATGTCCCGCAGTTTGGCTACTGGGGCGTGCGTGCCAAACTGGCCTTTGGCGTGGAGCAAGTGACCACGCCGTTCATGGTGTTCGCCGCCGACGATGACTTCCATGTGCATGATGCCCTGCGCGCCGCCGTGGCATTCATGGAGGCCAATCCCGACTACGGCCTGTGCCACGGTTACAGCATGATGTACCTGTCGCAACCCAACAGTGTCAGCTACTTTCGGCGTGACAAGAAGGTCTGCGAAGACTATTCGTCCGAGCACGCCGAGGAGCGTGTGCTCGATTACATGCACCAGTACCTGCCGCCTTTTTATGCCGTACAGCGCACCGACCTGGTACGTGACTGGTATCAGGTTATGCCTCGGGATACGTCCTTCCAATGGCAGGAAATCGGTCACACGTATTACATGCTGGCGCGGGGCAAGGCGCGGATTCTGCCGATCCCGTATGTGGTGCGGGAGATGAACTACGGGTACTCGGACCACAACACCGAGATCTTTCACACGCTGGCGCATACCGATGCCACGACGGTCGCCGAGCGTGAAGCCTTTGCCGATTTCCTCTTCGGGCTACCGACTCACGTTCAAAACGAAGACCCGGAGCAAGGCCGGCAGTTCGCGCTGCAAAGCTTTGAAGCCCTGGCCGATAGCTTGCGCACCGGTCGCGCACTGACCACCGAGCTGATTATCGAGTCCGCATGGACGAGTGTCGAGAAAGGTCCAGAGCGCCGTTTCGGCCCCAAGCAATACGTCGAAATGCCGTTCTACAATCAGCAGTTTTTCGATCAGTTGACCCAGTTCGAATTCCTGTTGCACGCCATGCCGGCCGGTCGCGTTCAGTTGGCAGGCCTGGAGGGTATCTGGACCCGTCAGCAGAGCCTGATGCTGGCGCGTAACAATGACACGCCGGAAAGTGTGGTCGACCGTTTGTGGCAGGCCCACGACAGCAACGTGTTCAATCGCGTGGTGGTCAAGCGTCTGGCGGCTCAGTTGGAATTGCTGGGTGAAGACGAAGAGGCGCAGACCCTGCGCGATTGGGCTGCACGTCTGGAGGCGGTGTCGGTCGAGGGTAATCGTGCAACGTTCGACAAGATGCTCTCCGGTCGTTTGCTCAAGTGGCTTGTGCCCCGTCAGCCCGATGCCCATGAGGCAGAGTCGATCGCCCGGCACCTGGCGGCCAACGACGGTGGTCCTCAGTTCGGGATCTTCCTGCAGGACCTGGATAACGATATCGACAAGCTGCAAGTCTCTCTCGACAGTCTGCTCGAAGGCCACGGCAAGGCGTTCAAAATCGTGGTCTTCACCACCGGTGAAGCACCGGCGGCGACCACGGCGCAGAACACCCTGCACTTTGTCCGTGTCACCCAAAGCAATTACGTCGACAAGCTGAACCAGAGCGCTCGTCAGTCGCCTTGCGACTGGTTGATGCTGGCTGAAGCCGGCGACGAATTCACCGCCGGTGGTCTGTTGCGTGCCAGCCTGGAACTGTTGTCTGCCGCGGACTGCCGCGCCGTCGCCACCGACGAAATCCAGCGCACCGCTGAAGGCGCACTGGTGGACGTGTTCCGCCCTGGCTTCAATCTGGATTTGCTGCAAAGCCTGCCGGCCTTGATGGCGCGTCACTGGTTGATCCGTCGGGAAGTGTTCCTTGAAGTCGGCGGCTACCAGCCCGACTTCAGCAAGGCCCTGGAATTCGACCTGCTGCTGCGCATCATCGAGCAGGGTGGCCTCAACGGGCTGGCCCACCTGGATGAGCCGCTGGTGATTGCCCGGGCGCCGGCGCTGGAAGAAAACGCCGATGAGCGCCTGGCGTTGTTGCGCCACCTGGGTAATCGCGGCTACAAGGCCAAGATCACTTCGACGGTGCCGGGTACTTATCAGATCGATTACCGCCACACCGAGCGTCCGCTGGTGTCGATCATCCTGCCGGCCGGGGATGACCTGGTGGCGCTGCAACAGTGCCTGCAAGCTGTGTTGCTGCGTACCCGCTACATCCAGTACGAAGTGCTGATTGCGGCCAACCCGAATCAGTCAGCCGAGGTCAATGACTGGCTCGGTACTTACCAGCATCCAAAAGTCAGCGTGCTGCGTGCCGACCAGACCCAGAGCGACGCGGCGTTGTACAACGCGGCCAGCCAGCAGGCGCAGGGCGAGTACCTGGTGCTGTTGGCCGCCGACAGTGAAGTGGTCAACCCGAACTGGCTTGAATCGCTGCTCAATCACGCCCAGCGTCCGGAAGTCGGCGTGGTCGGTCCCAAGTTGATCGACCGCGACGGCAAGGTCACTCAGGCCGGGCTGATTCTCGGCATGAACGGTGGTGTGGGCTCAGCCTTTGTCGGGGAAAAGCATGACGCTGCAGGTTACCTGCACCGGTTGGCCCTGGAGCAGAACTACTCGGCGGTGTCGAAGGTGTGCCTGATGGTGCGTAAAGCGCTGTTCGACGAACTGGACGGTCTGGACAGCGTGACCTTCGCCGACGGCTTCAGTGATGTCGATCTGTGCCTGCGGGCCGGTCAGGCCGGTTACCTCACTGTGTGGACGCCGCTGGTACAGGTCATTCATTCGGGTGCAGTGCCACAGGTGCCGCAGGCCCTCGATGCGCTGCGTGACAAGTGGGCGACAGCCTTTGCCCAGGACCAGGCCTATAACGCCAATCTGGCCTTGAACGGCAAAGGCTTTGCCCAGGGCGAAAGTGCTTCGGTGAACTGGGCGCAGATGCTCGGCTAGGCCCGGCGAAAAGCTAGAAGGATTCAAGGCATGTTCAACGGAAAATCGATTTTCATCGCAGGCCGGATCGGTTCGTTCGGGTGTCGGATCATCCGGGGCGCGCTGGTGCGTGCCTGGTTGCCAACATGATTCCTTACGCTCGGCAAAGCCTCGATCAGGCGGACATCGACGCCGTGGTCGGTGTATTGCAGTCTGACTGGCTGACCCAGGGGCCGACCATCGAGCGCTTCGAGCGAGCGATGGCCGAACGCTGCGAGGCAGGTTTTGCCGTGGCGGTGTGCAATGCCACGGCGGCCCTGCACATCGCTTGCCTGGCGGCGGGGCTCGGCCCGGGCGATTGGCTGTGGACGACACCGAACACCTTTCTCGCCTCGGCAAACTGCGGTCGCTACTGCGGTGCCGAGGTGGATTTTGTCGACATCGACCCGCTGACCTGGAACCTCGATGCCGCTGCGCTGGCCGTCAAGCTGGAACGGGCCGAGCGTGAAGGCCGGTTGCCGAAAGTCCTGGTGGCCGTGGCGTTCTCGGGGCAGAGCTGCGACATGCGCAGGATTGCCGCACTGGCCAGGCGATACGGCATTACGGTGATCGAAGACGCGGCCCATGCCGCTGGTGCGTCCTACGCCGGGCGCCCGGTGGGTTGTGGCGAGTTTGCCGCGATGACCGTGTTCAGCTTTCATCCGGTGAAGATCATCACCAGTGCCGAGGGCGGCATGGTGATGACCAACAGCCCGCAACTCGCCGAACGTTTGCAACGCTTGCGCAGCCACGGCATGACCCGGGATCCGCAGCAAATGACGGGACCCAGCCACGGCTCCTGGTACTACGAGCAAGTGGAGCTGGGCTTCAACTACCGCATTACCGACCTGCAAGCGGCCCTTGGTTTGTCGCAGTTGAGCAAACTGGATGAGTTCATCGAGCGTCGGCGTGAACTGGCGGCGCGTTATGAGCGCTTGCTGGCGTATTTGCCGCTGACCTTGCCCGGTGCACAACCTGAGGCCGAGTCGTCATGGCATCTGTATGTGGTGCGCCTGCAACTCGATCAGATCAGTCTCACTCATCGTGAGGTGTTCGAGGGCTTGCGAGCTGTCGGGGTCGGTGTGAACCTGCACTACATTCCCGTACATTTGCAGCCTTACTATCGTGATCTCGGGTTCGCCGAAGGTGATTTTCCGCAGGCCGAACGTTACTACGCCGAAGCCATCAGCCTGCCGTTGTATCCGTTGCTCAGTGATGAACAACAGGACTACGTGGTCGAGCAGATGCGGCAGCTGATCGAAATAATCCAGCCATTGCGGCGCGTGGGAAATGTGTGATGCGTGAACTGACCGAGCAGGAAACATTCTGGCAGGGCGAATTCGGCAACCAGTACGTTGAGCGCAATCTCGGGCAGCCGCTGGTGGCCGCCAACCTGGCGTTGTTCGCCAAGGCACTGACCCGGGTCGGGCGCATCGACAGCCTGGTGGAACTGGGCACCAATGCTGGCAACAATCTGCAGGCCCTGCGGCAGCTGTTGCCGCGCTGCGAGTTGTTCGGCGTGGAGATCAATGCCAGTGCTTGTGCCGCGGCCCGGGCGTTGGGTATTGCACAGATCTGGCAGGGTTCGCTGTTCGACTTCCCCCGGGAACGCACCTTCGACCTGACCCTGAGCAAAGGCGTGCTGATTCACCTGGCACCGGAGTTGCTGCCGGCCGCGTACGCGCAACTGTATGAGCTGAGCCAGCGCTACATACTGATTGCCGAGTACTACAACCCGGTGCCGGTCGAGGTCCCGTATCGCGGCAACAGCGGCAAGTTGTTCAAGCGCGATTTTGCCGGTGAAATGCTCGATCGCTATGACGACCTGCAATTGGTTGACTACGGTTTCGGTTACCACCGCGATCGGCAATTCCCGGTGGATGACATCACCTGGTTTGTCCTGGAAAAACGCCGTTGAACAACGTCGCCATCATCCCCGCCCGCGGTGGCAGCAAACGCATACCCCGCAAGAATCTCAAGCCGTTCGCCGGTGTGCCGATGATTGCCCGCTCGATTCAGGTCGCCCTGGAGTCCGGGTTGTTTTCCCGGGTGGTGGTCAGCACCGACGACGAGGAAATCGCCGGGCTGGCCCGGGACTGTGGCGCCCAGGTGCCCTTCATGCGCCCGGTGGCACTGGCCGATGACTTCACGGGTACCGCAGCGGTGATCGCCCATGCCCTGCAAGCCTTGGGTGAACAGGGTGATAAGTTTGATCGTGCCTGTTGCATCTACGCGACCGCGCCGTTGTTGCAAGCGCGATTTCTTGCCCAGGGGCTGAACCTGCTGGAACAGCATCCCGACAAGTCTTTCGCCTTCTCGGTGTGCGACTTCGGTTTCCCGGTTCAGCGAGCCCTGACCCTTGATGATCACGGTGCATTGACGGCACTGTATCCGCAGTATCGCGATACCCGCTCCCAGGATCTGTCGATCGCCTATCAGGATGCCGGGCAGTTCTACTGGGGCCGCAGCGACGCCTGGCTGCGGGGCGAGGTGCTGTATTCGCCGTTCAGCCTGCCGGTCATCCTGCCGCGGCATCTGGTACAGGACATCGACACACCGCAGGACTGGAAACGCGCGGAGTACCTGTATGCCGCGCTCAAAGCCGGAGGTGAGCTGCAATGAGAGTGCTGATTCGCTCCGACGCCTCGCCGACCATCGGCAGCGGCCACATCGCGCGCTGCCTGTGCCTGGCCCGCGTATTGCGCAGGCAGGGCAGTCATGTGGCTTTCGCCTGTCGCCTGTTACCAGGGCATCGGCTGGAGGTACTGCGGGCCGAAGGTTTCGAAACCTTCGCGCTGCCCGAGCGCTACAGCGATGAAGACCCGCAGCAAGCCATCGAATCCATGCTGCCCTGGCAGGCGGACATCGCTGCGCTCGAGCCGTTGCTGGACCACCAGCCGGCGTTTGACTGGATCATTGTCGACCACTACGGCCTCGATCATCACTGGCAGACGGCTGCGCGGCGCTGGGCGCCACGGATCGCCGTGGTGGATGACCTCGCCACGCGGACCTACAGCGCTGACTTGCTGCTGAACCAGAATCTCTCGGGCACGCCAGTGGCTTATACGTCGCTGCTGGCGCCAGGCTGCCGGACATTGTTCGGCCCCCGGTTTGCCATGTTGCGCGACGAGTTCTGTTGCCCGGCCATCGAAATCAAGCCCCAGGCCCGGCGTGTGCTGGTGAATTTCGGTGGCTTCGACGCGGCCATGCAGACCCATCATGCGATGCTGGCGCTGGCGGAATTTTCCGAGCTGGAAGTCGATTTTGTCGCCGGTGCGGATAATCCGGCCTGGGCGCAGATGCAGGCGTTGGCGGCGAGTCGCCCGCATTGGCGCCTGCACAGTTTTGTCAGCGACTTTTATCGATTGATGACCGAAGCCGACCTGTTTGTCGGGGCGGGTGGCGGCACCAGTTGGGAGCGCGCAGCCATGGGACTGCCGACGATTTGCATTGCAGTATCGAACAACCAGCAGGCCAACGGCGAGGTCATGGCGGCCGCGGGCGCCCATGTGTTCATGGGCGCTCGCGAGCAGGTCAGTGTCGAGCAGCTGCGCTTGGCCATTGGCTTTGTCGCGGGTAACCAGGGTCTGCGCCAGAGCCTGGCGCAACAATCTCGACTGTTGGTCGATGGTCGTGGCGCGCAGCGGGTAGCGGCTGCGCTGGCCGGCGCGGTGCTGAGGATGCGCCCGGCGACCCCGGGTGATGCGCAGCTGTTGTTCGACGGGCGCAACACCGAGGCCGTGCGCCGCTGGTCGCTGGAGACCGGCGTGATCGAATGGCCCGCGCATCAGAACTGGCTGACGGCGAGCCTGAGCAATCCCCGGCGGTTGTTGTTGATTGCCGAGGCCGATGACGGCCCGGTCGGTGTGCTGCGTTATGACCTGCGTGGTTTTACCGCCGAGGTGTCGATCTATCTGTTCGAAGGCCGGTTCGGCCTGGGCTGGGGCAGGGCGCTGCTGGACCGTGGAGAAGCCTTTGTGAGAGCCCACTGGCCAGAACTGGAGTCACTCACCGCCCAGGTCTTGCCCGCTAACCAGCCGTCGCTGAAGGTCTTTCGCGAAGCCGGTTTTACCCAGAGTGCCTGTGCGTTCACGCGCGTATTGAAGGATC
The DNA here is from genome assembly GCF_019956445.1 of Pseudomonas sp. BF-R-19. Lineage (NCBI taxonomy): Bacteria > Pseudomonadati > Pseudomonadota > Gammaproteobacteria > Pseudomonadales > Pseudomonadaceae > Pseudomonas > Pseudomonas sp. BF-R-19. Next base: position 95,978 of record NZ_JAHBDN010000011.1, on the reverse strand, counting down.
ACGCAGATGACTAGCTTCAAGATTGGCGAGCGCCTGATCGGTGCCGATGCGCCGCCTTTCATCATTGCCGAGATGAGCGGCAACCATAACCAGTCCCTGGACATGGCGCTGCAAATCGTCGATGCCGCGGCCAGGGCCAGGGCCGGTGCCCATGCGCTGAAGCTGCAGACCTACACCGCCGACACCATGACCCTGGACCTGGCCGAGGGCGAGTTTTTCATCAAGGACCCGAACAGCCTGTGGGCCGGTACTTCGTTGTACGCGTTGTACGAAAAGGCCCACACGCCCTGGGAATGGCATGCGCCGATTTTCGCTCGCGCCAGGGAACTGGGCCTGCTGGCGTTCTCCACGCCATTCGATGACAGCGCCGTGGACTTCCTCGAAAGCCTCGACGTGCCGGCCTACAAGATCGCCAGTTTCGAAAACACCGACCTGCCGCTGATTCGCCGGGTGGCCGCGACGGGCAAGCCGCTGATCATCTCCACCGGCATGGCCAGCATCGCCGAACTCGATGAAACCGTGCGCACCGCCCGCGAGGCCGGGTGCAAGGATCTGGTGCTGCTCAAATGCACCAGCACCTATCCGGCATCACCCGCGAACAGCAACCTGCGCACGATTGCGCATTTGCGCGAATTGTTCGATTGCCAGGTGGGGCTGTCCGATCACTCCATGGGCGTCGGTGTGTCCGTGGCGGCGGTCGCACTGGGGGCAACGGTGGTGGAAAAGCATTTCACCCTCGACCGTGCGGCGGGCGGCGTCGACGCCAGTTTCTCGCTGGAGCCTTCCGAACTGGCCAGCCTGGTGATCGAAACCGAGCGCGCCTGGCAAGCCATGGGGCAGGTGCATTACGGCGTCACCGAGGCTGAGCGCCAATCCCTGGTGTACCGTCGGTCGTTGTATGTGACCCGGGACATGGAGGCCGGCGAGCCCTTCGACGGGACAAATCTGAGAGCCATCCGTCCGGGGCTCGGGCTGGCGCCCAAGCATGCGCAAAGCCTCCTGGGACGCCGTGCCCGTCAGGCTATCAAGCGTGGAACAGCACTGGACTGGTCGTTGGTCGAATGACCCGTTGCCGGGCTGATTCGGCAAAATAGCGTGACCTGCGAGTCAGAACGGGCATCTTCACTGTATTGTATTGACCGGGAAGATGGCGCCTGACCCTTTATCGGGTTCAGTGATGGCCCTTTATGCTTCCCGGCCGTCGCCTTGGGGCGACGGAAATCCAGGTTTGTCGGCGCCCCTCGATTGCTGCGAGTGGTGGTATTGGGCTGTTTATTATTGGGAAGCCGTAATGATTGGCATAAAGAGCATTGCGAGCTACGTTCCTGTAGCCGGCGTGGACAATTACGCACAAGGTGCAAAATTCGAGAAGGATGAAGAATTCATCCTGGGCAAGATCGGTTCGGCTTTCCTGCCGCGCAAGGGCGTTGATCAGGAAACTTCCGATCTGTGCGTTGAAGCGGCCAATGCGCTGTTTGCCAGCAACCCTGATCTGAAACGTGAATCCATCGATGCGTTGATCGTCGTCACCCAGAACGGTGACGAAGAAGGCCTGCCGCATACCGCGGCCATCGTGCAGGACAAACTCGGCCTGCCGACCAGCGTCGCCGCGTTCGATATTTCCCTGGGCTGTTCCGGTTACGTCTACGGCATCTATGCGATCAAGGGCTTCATGGAAGCCGCTGGCCTGAAGAACGGCCTGCTGATCACGGCCGACCCGTATTCGAAGATCGTCGACCCCGAAGACCGCAACACCACCATGCTGTTCGGCGATGCGGCCACGGCTACCTGGATGGGTGATAACCCGACCTGGGCACTGGGCAAGGCAAAGTTCGGCACCGATGGTTCCGGCGCTCCACATTTGAAAGTCACCGACGGTGTGTTCTTCATGAACGGTCGCCAGGTGTTCAACTTCGCACTGCTCAAGGTGCCGGCACATTTGCATGAGTTGCTCGGCGAGTCGCAACTGAGCGCCGACGACATCGATGCGTTCTGCATTCACCAGGGCAGCGCAGCGATTGTCGATGCAGTCGCGCGACGCTTCGAAGAGTGCCCGCAGAAGTTCATCAAGGACATGGTCGAGACCGGTAACACGGTGTCGTCGAGCATTCCATTGCTGCTGGAAAAGCATATTCTCGATTCCGAATGGAAGCGCGTTGCGCTCAGCGGTTTCGGTGTGGGGCTGTCATGGGGTTCGGCGATCATCTATCGCCCTTGAGTGAAAGTCCTTTAATAAAAAGGCCGGTACAAAAAAGCGCTCAAGGGTTAACCTTGAGCGCTTTTTTGCTTGTAAGGAATGCGAGGTAGCATGAGCGAATGCTTTGAAGACAATGCTCAGGTTATCCAGCGGCGCTGGCCGTCGCTGTATGCGCGATTGAAAACGGAAGATCGGCTGGCCGTCGAGGTCGACCTGATCGAGGGGCGGGACTCGACGTTGTGTGTGGGTGGCATCCAGCTCACCAGTCGTCATGGTCGCCTGCACGAGGCCCGCCTGCAGGCCGCCAGCCTCCCGCTCGACAAGCCACAGCTGCACGTTTACGGCACCGGTTTCGGGGATCTTCCTTCAGTTTTGCTGGAGCGCACCGGGCTTGAGAAACTCTATGTCCATATCCTCAACGGCGCGCTTTTCGCACTGGTGTTGCAGCTGATCGATCAGCGTCAGTGGCTGGGCGATCCGCGTGTGCAATTGCTCTACGCCGGCGATCTGTCCGACATCTTCACACCGTTTTTTGCCTTGCCCGCCGAAATGCTGCTGGCCGATGACTACAGTGCGAAGATTCGTGATCGCCTGGTCAGTGAAGTGCACTTGAGTTTCAACAATCGTGATTTCGACCCGCAGTCGCCGGTCATTCTGCAGCGTCTGCAGGACACCCTCGGACTACTACTTGCCGACGACGATGTGGCTCGGCTGTTTGGCACTTGTCCCGAGCGTGAGGTTTATGTGATTGCCACCGGGCCTAGCCTGGAAGGGAATTTCGAGCGCTTGGCAGCGGTGCGCAACCAATCCCCGCGACCACTGTTCATTTGTGTCGATACGGCCTACAAGCCCCTTCGCGAGCACGGAATCAAGCCTGACCTGGTCGTGAGCATCGACCAGCGCATCAGCGTGCTGCACCTGCCCGGTGAAGCGTCCGAGGATATTGCGCTGGTGTACTTGCCATTGAGCGATCCACAAATGCTCAATGCCTGGAAAGGCAAGCGTTACAGTGGTTACTCCGCAAGCCCGATCTACGCCACGTTGCGCGAACAGCATCCCCGTGCATTGCTGAACGTGGGCGGCAGTGTGATTCACCCGGCCGTGGATCTGGCGGTGAAGATGGGCGCACAGCGCATCACGCTTTTCGGCGCCGACTTTGCCTTTCCAATGAACCGGACCCACACCGGCTGGAACGATGGTGACCTGGGGCCGCCGGTGAATCAGGCCAAATACTGGGTGCACGATGGTCACGGCCAGAAGGTCAAGACGCAGTTGAATTTTCGCGGCTATCTGTGCGAGCTGGAACGTTACATTGCCAGGCATCCCCAGGTCCTTTTCCTCAACAGCAGTCGGGCAGGGGCAATGATTGCCGGTACGCAGTTCAATCAGGATTTCGTGCAATGAAGTCTCAAGCGAAAGGTATCGAGCAATACCGGCAATGCGCCGGATTGTTCCGCCTGGGGCGTGATGTCGAAGCGGCGTTGAACATGGTCGATCTGTTCGATGAGGCGCAGCGCCTGTTTTTGCAGGCGCCTCAGGACGTGCAGCAGGCGTGGGCATCCTTGCTCAGTCAAATGCTCGCCTGTCAGGAACGCCAGGATTGGCTGGGGCTCGCCGACTTCATGGAATATGAGTTGATCGAGCTGCTCGAAAACCTGCCGGACTGAGGGGCAGCAACGGCTTTGGCACGGGCGTTTGCGGGCTGGACAGTTTTATGGCGTCATTTTTTCGTGGTTGAGGGGCGCTAAGCCCTTGTTTTCTCGGGGGTGGCAGGGTGATGGCATTTTTTTTAAAAAAAGCCCTCAAGCAACCTGCCAACCCGACGATAACTATTACGAAGGTTCTCTAGGCCATACCCGGCGGTTGCCAGGGCCGGAAGCCGCAGTACCCAACCAACGAGGAATTCGTCATGGCTTTAACAGTAAACACCAACACCACGTCGTTGAACGTTCAGAAGAACCTGAACCGTGCTACCGACGCTCTGTCGACTTCGATGGCTCGCCTGTCTTCCGGCCTGAAAATCAACAGCGCCAAAGACGACGCCGCTGGCCTGCAGATCGCAACTCGCATGGCCGCACAGATTCGTGGTGGCAACCAGGCCGTGCAGAACGCCAACGACGGTATCTCCGTTGCCCAGACCGCTGAAGGCGCGCTGCAAGCTTCGACCGACATTCTGCAGCGTATGCGTGAACTGGCTGTTAAAGCACGTAACGGTACCAACAGCACTGCTGACCAGACCGCTACCAACTCCGAATTCGCTCAGATGTCTGACGAAATCACTCGTATCTCTGCCTCTACCAACCTGAACGGCAAAAACCTGCTGGACGGTACGGCCGGTACCATGCAACTGCAAGTTGGCGCCAACACTGGCTCGGCCAACCGCATCGACCTGGTACTGAGCTCCAAGTTCGACGCCGTATCCCTGTCCGTAGGCAGCGGTACTGTTGTTCTTACCGGTGCGACTTCCGCTACCCTGTCTGCCAACATCGACAACGCGATCACCGCGATCGACGCTGCTCTGGCATCGATCAACGCCACCCGCGCAAACCTGGGTGCTTCGCAGAACCGTCTGACCAGCACCATCTCCAACCTGCAGAACATCGTGGAAAACACCACTGCTGCACAAGGCCGTGTACAAGACACCGACTTCGCCGCAGAAACCGCGAACCTGACCAAGCAGCAAACCCTGCAACAGGCTTCTACCTCGGTTCTGGCTCAAGCCAACCAACTGCCTTCCGCTGTACTGAAGCTGCTTCAGTAATTTTGGCATGAGTTTAAGCGGGGGAGTGTGCTGGTCACGCTCTCTCGCTTTTTACGTTAAGAGGTGATGGGCATGGAGATGAGCGTAAAGCTTGGCGTGTCTTATCCGGCTCCGGCTCCCCAGCCAGCGAGCGCTGTCTCGGATAAAGCGCCGGAAAAGCCTGAAACCGCCAAAGTGACGCCAGTGGCGGATAAAAAAACGGATGTGGATGACGCCCATTTGAAGCAGGCGGTGCAGCAGATCGAAAAGTTCGTACAGTCGATCAAGCGCAATCTGGAGTTCTCGATAGACGAGCAATCCGGAAAGGTCGTCGTCAAAGTGATTGCAAGCGAAACGGGCGAAGTCGTGCGACAGATCCCCTCCGCAGAAGCCCTCAAGCTAGCGGAAAGCCTGAGCAATGCGAGTCACGTATTGTTCGACGCCAAGGTCTGATAGCTGGCATGAATAGTGTTTGTACGTTCTTGGGCGCAGGTATTGGTCAAAAGAGTGGCAGCAACCTGAAGGGAGACGAAAAATGGCAAGTCCAATTTTGCCGGGTACGGGCTTAGGTTCTGGCCTGGATATCGGTGCGATCGTCACTGCGCTGGTCAACGCCGACAAATCGGCGAAACAGACGCAGATCGATACTCAGACCAAAACCAACACGCTGAAGATTTCCGGTGTCGGTTCCCTGAAAAGCGCACTGACGGCCTTTCAGACGGCGCTGACCAATCTCGGTAGCAAGACCAACCCTGCGTTTGCCGGCTATGCCGCCACTTCGGGTACCCCGTCGATCCTGGGTGCAACTTCCGACAACACCGCCGTTGCCGGTACCTACAGCCTCGTTGTGAATAACCTGGCCACCAGCTCGAAAGTCGCCAGCGCTTCTTTTGCCGGCGGTGCCGCCAGTGCCATTCCGAGTGGTACTTTGAAAATCAGTCAGAATGGCACTGATTACGATGTCACGATTCCAGCCAATGCGACCTTGCAGAGCACCCGGGATGCCATCAACTCTGCGCAGGCGAGTAACGGTATTTCTGCCAACATCGTGACCGACAGCAGTGGTGCGTCGCGACTGGTGATCAGCTCCAGCAAGACTGGCGCGGGTTCCGACCTTACGATCAGCGGTATCGCCGGCCTTGAAATCGACGGCACCCAACCGATGGGCGCTAGCCCTTCGGCTACCAGTTCGGGGGCTGTCAACGGGGTTGCGGTGGATGCATCGCTGACCATCGATGGCCTGGCAGTGACCAGCAAGAGCAATACGGTGACCGGTGCAGTCAGCGGCCTGACCCTGAACCTGGCGTCCGTGAGCCCGGGTACGCCGCCGGCTGCGGCGACCGTTACCGTCGCGACCAACACCTCCGGATTGCAAACATCGATCCAGTCGTTCATTGACTCCTACAACACCCTGATGAACACCATCAACTCCCTGTCCAAGGCGACAGCGGATGCCGATGGCAACCTGACGGTTCAGGCGGCGTTTACCGGCGACTCGATGTCGCGCACACTGATTTCCGATATCCGCGGTGTGTTGACGGCTCCCGGGGCGGGCGGTCCATTGGCCGTGCTGTCGCAGATCGGCGTGCTGACGAGCGAGAAAACGGGCAACCTGGCGTTCAACACCACGGCGTTCAACGAGAAGATGGCCATCAACGGCATGAGCGGCCAAATGCAGCAGTTGTTCAACGGTAGCAATGCTACCAACGGCCTGCTGGCGCGCATGGGCGCCGCAATCAAGCCTTATGTGCAGACGGGCGGGTTGCTGGACCAGCGCAATACCAACCTGCAGAGCGTGAGCAAGAACCTTTCAACTCAGCAGACTGCGTTGGACTTTCGTGTCGCCAACATGACCAAGACGTTGACCGCCAAATACAACGCAATGGACCTTTTGGTCGGGCAAATGAAGGCGACGGCGAGCAACATCACCTCATTCTTCACTTCCTTGAACGCCCAGAAGTCCAACAGCTAGTCATTAGTTGGCGATAAAAACCTGGCTACGCATTTTCGCGTGTGCCGGGTTTTTGTCTTTTGATCTAAAGTTTTCTGTCTTGCAGGCGATACTCTGGCTATACGAGTCATTGTGGTAATGAGGTAGAACATGAATCCAATGTTAGCCCTTCGGCAGTATCAGAAAGTGGGCGCGCACGCCCAGACGTCCGAAGCAAGTCCGCATCGTTTGGTGCAAATGCTCATGGAGGGTGGCCTGGACCGTATCGCTCAGGCCAAAGGTGCCCTGGAGCGCAAGGACATTCCCGGCAAGTGTGTGTCGATCAGCAAGGCGATCGGCATCATCGGTGGTTTGCGTGAAGGCCTGGATCTTGAAAAATGCGCCGATACCGTGGGCGAACTCGACAGCCTTTACATCTACATGATGAAGCGCCTGGCCGAGGCGAACATCAGCAGCGACCCGAGGATTCTCGATGAGGTCGCGGGCTTGCTGCGCACGGTGAAAGAAGGCTGGGACGGCATTGCTGCGCCAGGTCCGCAGTTCTAGGGAGATCGCCATGAGTCTTGTATTGCAGCGAATAGAACAAACTCGTGAAGCGCTGGTCGGTGCCTTGGCCGAGCGCGACTGGGAGGCCATCGGTCAATTGGACCTGGATTGCCGTTCCTGCATGGAAGACGTCTTGAGCGAGGCTTCGCTGGACGAAGAAGTTCTGCGTAGCAATCTTGAGGAGTTGCTGTATGTCTACAAGCAGCTACTTGAGGTAGCGATGGGGGAGAGGCAGGCGATAGTCGATGAAATGTCTCAGATCCAGCAAGCGCGGAACGCAGCAAAGGTTTACCATCTGTTTGGTTAATTAACCCCAAGTTAATCCAGATATGTGCGCCATAAATTTGACTGTGCGCGGTTTTTTGACTTAACTAGTGGCTGGTTCCAGATTTCAGTCGTCTTCAGGCATAACGTGTCTGCAAGCGTCTAGCTTGCCCCAGCATTTTGGGCATTGAGTTGACTAGGGAAGTTGCTATTGCATGTGGCGTGAAACCAAAATTCTGCTGATTGATGACGATAGCGTCCGCCGCCGCGACCTGGCGGTGATTTTAAATTTTCTCGGCGAAGAAAATTTACCCTGTGGTAGCCATGACTGGCAGCAGGCTGTCGGCTCTTTGTCGTCAAGTCGTGAAGTAATCTGTGTCCTCATCGGGACGGTCAATGCTCCTGGTTCACTTCTGGGCTTGTTAAAGACACTCTCGACCTGGGATGAGTTCCTTCCGGTTTTGTTAATGGGCGATAATTCTTCCATTGACCTGCCGGAAGACCAGCGTCGGCGAGTGCTTTCGACCCTCGAAATGCCGCCCAGCTACAGCAAGTTGCTCGATTCGCTGCACCGTGCCCAGGTCTATCGCGAGATGTACGACCAGGCCCGCGAGCGCGGTCGTCATCGTGAACCCAATCTTTTCCGTAGCCTTGTCGGCACCAGCCGGGCGATTCAACACGTCCGCCAGATGATGCAGCAGGTTGCCGACACCGATGCCAGTGTGCTGATCCTCGGTGAGTCCGGCACCGGCAAGGAAGTGGTTGCGCGCAACCTGCATTACCATTCCAAGCGCCGCGAAGCGCCGTTCGTGCCGGTCAACTGCGGGGCGATTCCGGCCGAGTTGCTGGAAAGCGAATTGTTCGGCCATGAGAAGGGCGCCTTCACCGGGGCGATCACCAGTCGCGCCGGTCGATTCGAACTGGCCAACGGCGGCACCCTGTTCCTCGATGAAATCGGCGATATGCCGCTGCCGATGCAGGTCAAGTTGCTGCGCGTGTTGCAGGAGCGCACCTTCGAGCGCGTGGGCAGCAACAAGACCCAGAGCGTCGACGTGCGCATCATTGCGGCGACCCACAAGAATCTCGAAAGCATGATCGAGATCGGCACCTTCCGCGAAGACCTGTACTACCGCCTGAATGTGTTCCCGATCGAGATGGCGCCGCTGCGTGAGCGCGTCGAAGACATTCCGCTGCTGATGAACGAGCTGATCTCGCGCATGGAGCACGAGAAGCGCGGTTCGATCCGTTTCAACTCGGCGGCGATCATGTCGCTGTGCCGACATGGCTGGCCGGGCAACGTCCGCGAACTGGCCAACCTGGTGGAGCGCATGGCGATCATGCATCCATACGGCGTGATCGGCGTGGTCGAGTTGCCGAAGAAATTCCGCTACGTCGACGATGAAGACGAGCAAATGGTCGACAGCCTGCGCAGCGATCTGGAAGAGCGCGTAGCCATCAACGGCCATACCCAGGACTTCTCCGCCAATGCCATGTTGCCGCCGGAAGGCCTGGACCTGAAGGACTACCTCGGTGGTCTGGAACAGGGGCTGATCCAGCAAGCGCTGGATGATGCCAACGGCATTGTGGCGCGCGCCGCTGAGCGCCTGCGCATCCGTCGTACCACGCTGGTGGAAAAGATGCGCAAGTACGGCATGAGCCGTCGTGATGGAGACGAGCAGGCGGATGATTGACGCCTGTTTTTCAACTCATTCATTTATAAGAAGTTTTTTTTAGGCACGGGTATTGCTACGTCCCTCGCAACGTTCCGTTTCACTGACGGTCAGCCAAGCGAGAGAGCACGATGCCCCAAGCCGCCCAGATGTCTCCTGTCCCTGATGCTTTGCGGCAACCGTCGTCCGTAGAGCAGGCGAGCCGGCTTGGCCTTGAGCAGGCATTCGCGCTGTTCAATCAGATGTCCAGTCAGTTGACCGATTCCTACAGCATGCTTGAAGCCCGGGTCACCGAGCTCAAGGGTGAATTGGCGGTGGTCAGCGCTCAGCGCATGCAGGAGCTGGCGGAAAAAGAACGCCTGGCCAACCGCCTGCAAAACCTCCTCGATCTGTTACCCGGCGGTGTCATCGTCATCGACGCCCAGGGCATTGTGCGCGAAGCCAATCCGGCGGCGTGCGAGTTGCTGGGGCTGCCGCTGGAAGGTGAATTGTGGCGCCACGTCATTGCCCGCTGTTTTGCGCCGCGCGAAGACGATGGTCATGAAATCTCCCTCAAGGATGGTCGGCGTCTGTCGATCGCCACGCGCTCGCTGGACGCCGAGCCCGGCCAGTTGGTGTTGCTCAACGACCTGACTGAAACCCGCCATCTGCAGGATCAACTGGCCCGTCATGAGCGGCTGTCGTCGCTGGGGCGCATGGTCGCTTCGTTGGCTCATCAGATACGCACGCCGTTGTCCGCCGCGTTGCTGTACGCCAGTCATTTGACCGAGCAAGAGCTGCCGGTCGCTACCCGGCAGCGCTTTGCCGGGCGCCTCAAGGAGCGCCTGCACGAGCTGGAGCATCAGGTGCGCGACATGCTGGTTTTCGCCCGGGGCGAGTTACCACTGACCGACCGCGTGACGCCAGGCCAATTGATGCAATCATTGCAAGCGGCGGCGCTGACCCATGTGCAGGATCTGCCGATCCGCTGGCAGTGCGACAGTCACTCGGGGGAGTTGTTGTGCAATCGCGACACCCTGGTCGGCGCGATCCTCAATCTGATCGAGAACGCCATCCAGGCCAGTGCCGGTCAGTTGCGCCTCAAGGTTCACCTCTACACCCGCGGCAACAACCTGCGCCTGTGCGTCAGTGACAGTGGCAGCGGTATCGATGCCGCCGTTCTGGCGCGATTGGGCGAACCCTTTTTTACCACCAAGAGCACCGGTACAGGTCTTGGCCTGACCGTGGTCAAGGCAGTGGCGCGTGCTCATCGGGGCGAATTGCAGCTGCGCTCACGGCTCGGCCGCGGCACCTGCGCACAGGTGATCCTGCCGTTGTTCAGCAGCGCTCAAGGAGCGGAGTGACGCAGATGGGTATCAAGGTTCTGCTGGTCGAGGACGACCGCGCATTGCGCGAGGCACTGGCCGATACGCTCTTGCTCGCCGGGCACGATTACAAGGCCGTGGGTTCGGCAGAGGAGGCGTTGCTTGCCGTTGGCGGCGAGGCCTTCAGCCTGGTGATCAGCGACGTCAATATGCCGGGCATGGACGGCCACCAGTTGCTGGGCCTGCTGCGAGCGCGGCAGCCGCAGTTACCGGTGTTGCTGATGACCGCTCACGGTGCGGTCGAGCGTGCGGTCGATGCGATGCGCCAAGGGGCGGCGGACTATCTGGTCAAGCCATTCGAGCCCAAGGCGTTGCTCGATCTGGTGGGGCGTCATGCCCTGGGCAGTCTCGGCCTGGCCGAGGGTGAAGGGCCGATAGCATTCGAACCGGCGAGCGCGCAGCTACTCAAGTTGGCGGCGCGGGTCGCGCGCAGCGATTCCACGGTGCTGATCTCGGGTGAGTCGGGCACAGGCAAGGAAGTGCTGGCGCGTTACATCCATCAGCATTCTCATCGCGTCAGTCAGCCGTTCATTGCGATCAACTGCGCAGCGATCCCGGACAACATGCTCGAAGCGACTTTGTTCGGGCACGAGAAGGGCTCCTTCACCGGCGCCATTGCCGCGCAAGCCGGCAAGTTCGAGCAGGCCGACGGCGGCACCATTCTGCTCGACGAAATTTCCGAAATGCCCCTGGGACTCCAGGCCAAATTGCTGCGTGTGCTGCAAGAGCGCGAGGTCGAACGGGTTGGGGCGCGCAAACCGATCACGCTGGACATTCGCGTGGTCGCGACCACCAACCGCGACCTGGCGGGTGAAGTGGCGGCGGGGCGCTTCCGCGAAGATCTTTACTATCGCCTGTCGGTGTTTCCCCTGGCCTGGCGCCCGTTGCGCGAGCGCACCGCCGACATACTGCCGCTGGCCGAGCGCCTGCTGGCCAAGCACGTCAATAAAATGAAGCATTCGGCTGCCAGATTGTCGCCCGAGGCCCAGGCGTGCCTGATCGGTTATCCGTGGCCGGGTAACGTGCGTGAACTGGACAACGCGATTCAACGCGCGCTGATTCTGCAGCAGGGTGGCTTGATCCAGCCGCAGGATTTCTGCCTGGCCGGGCCGGTGGCTTGCGCACCACTGCCGGCGCTGGCGCGTCCCGTGGAAGTCGAGTCCGAGTCGGCTGGTGCGCTGGGCGATGACCTGCGTCGCCGTGAATTCCAGATGATCATCGATACCTTGCGCGCCGAGCGCGGTCGTCGCAAAGAGGCGGCCGAGCGCCTGGGCATCAGCCCGCGAACCCTGCGCTACAAGCTGGCGCAGATGCGCGATGCCGGCATGGATGTGGAAGCCTTTTTGTTCGCGACCTGATCCTGATTGTGTCCCTGTAGGAGCGAGCTCTGCTCGCGATGGTCGTTAACGATAACTCGGCTGGTCTGAAGGAGCGCGGTGTCCCGGCATTCATCGCGAGCAAGCTCGCTCCTACAGGGATCGGAATAAAGCTCAGGATGGGCTTTTGTTCAGAGTGGCCATGGAGCTGGCACCCTTGTTGCTAACACCTCATTACCCGCCGAGTGAGTGTCAAAAAATTGCGGGTCGCCAAAGAGAGAAACCATGAGCCAAGGTATTGAATTCAATCGGTTGATGCTGGATATGCGCGCCATGCAAATGGACGCCATGTCTGCGCCGAAATCGACTGCCGTCCCTGAACTGTCGGGCAGCAGCTTTTCCGACATGTTCGGTCAGGCCATCAATAAAGTGAACGACACCCAGCAGGCTTCCACACAGTTGGCCAGCGCCTTCGAAATCGGCAAAAGCGGCGTCGACCTGACCGATGTGATGGTTTCTTCGCAGAAGGCCAGCGTGTCGTTCCAGGCGTTGACCCAAGTGCGTAACAAAGTGGTTCAGGCCTACCAAGACATCATGCAGATGCCGGTTTAAAGGACGAGATTGAGTCATGGCAGAAGCAGTCGCCGATAACGTTCCGGCCAAGGCCACTCCAATAGACGGCAAGCCGCCGCTGTTCGGGTTGTCCTTTCTGGAAAACCTCTCCGAGATGACCATGTTGCGTCAGGTGGGCCTGTTGGTCGGCCTGGCGGCGAGCGTGGCGATTGGTTTTGCCGTGGTGTTGTGGTCCCAGCAACCGGACTACCGGCCTCTGTACGGCAGCCTTGCCGGCATGGACGCCAAGCAGGTCATGGATACCCTGGCCTCCGCCGATATCCCCTACACCGTCGAACCCAATTCCGGTGCCTTGCTGGTCAAGGCCGATGACATGTCCCGTGCGCGGCTCAAGCTCGCAGCCGCTGGCGTCACTCCCAGCGACGGCAACATCGGTTTTGAAATCCTCGACAAGGAACAGGGACTGGGCACCAGCCAGTTCATGGAAGCGACCCGCTATCGTCGCGGCCTCGAAGGCGAACTGGCTCGCACCATTTCCAGCCTGAACAACGTCAAGGGTGCCCGCGTGCACTTGGCGATCCCGAAAAGCTCGGTGTTCGTGCGCGACGAGCGCAAGCCGAGCGCTTCGGTTCTGGTTGAACTCTATTCCGGTCGTTCCTTGGAGCCCGGCCAGGTCGTGGCCATCATCAACCTGGTGGCGACCAGCGTTCCCGAACTCAGCAAGTCGCAGATCACCGTGGTCGACCAGAAAGGCAACCTGCTCTCGGATCAGGCGGAAAACTCCGAACTGACCATGGCCGGCAAGCAGTTCGACTACAGCCGTCGCATGGAAAGCATGCTCACCCAGCGCGTGCACAACATCCTGCAGCCGGTGCTGGGCAACGACCGTTACAAGGCCGAAGTCTCGGCCGACGTGGATTTCAGTGCAGTCGAGTCGACATCCGAGCAGTTCAATCCGGACCAGCCGGCATTGCGCAGCGAGCAGTCGGTCAACGAACAACGTACCGCCAGCAATGGTCCGCAAGGTGTGCCGGGTGCCTTGAGCAACCAGCCTCCAGCGCCGGCGTCCGCGCCGCAAACCACCGGTGGCGCCGCTGCGTCGGCCGGCATGGTGCAGCCAGGCCAGCCGCTGATCGATGCCAATGGCCAGCAAATCATGGACCCGGCCACCGGTCAGCCGATGCTCGCGCCGTACCCGGCGGACAAGCGTCAACAATCGACCAAGAACTTCGAACTCGACCGTTCCATCAGCCACACCAAGCAGCAGCAGGGTCGTTTGAATCGCCTGTCGGTGTCGGTGGTGGTCGATGATCAGGTCAAGATCAACCCGGCCAACGGCGAAACCAGCCGTTCGCCATGGACCGCCGATGAATTGGCGCGCTTCACTCGCCTGGTTCAGGACGCGGTCGGCTTCGATGCCAGCCGTGGCGACAGCGTCAGTGTGATCAACATGCCGTTCTCCGCCGAGCGCGGTGAAGTGATTGCCGATATTCCGTTCTACTCCCAGCCGTGGTTCTGGGACATCGTCAAGCAAGTGCTGGGTGTGCTGTTCATTCTGGTGCTGGTGTTCGGTGTGCTGCGTCCGGTGCTCAACAACATCACCGGGGGCGGCAAGGGCAAGCAGTTGGCTGGTATCGGCAGTGACGCCGAGTTGGGTGGCATGGGCGGTCTGGATGGCGAGTTGGCCAACGACCGTGTCAGCCTCGGTGGCCCGACCAGCATTCTGCTGCCGAGCCCGAGCGAAGGTTATGACGCTCAGTTGAACGCAATCAAGAGTCTGGTGGCAGAAGACCCGGGTCGTGTGGCCCAGGTCGTGAAAGAGTGGATTAACGCAGATGAGTGATAACCGAGCCGTTGCCGCCAAGCTGTCCAAGGTCGACAAGGCCGCAATCCTGTTGCTGTCCCTGGGCTCCACCGACGCGGCCCAGGTGCTGCGCCACATGGGCCCCAAAGAGGTCCAGCGCGTGGGCGTGGCCATGGCCCAGATGGGTAATGTGCACCGCGAGCAGGTCGAGCAGGTGATGAGCGAGTTCGTCGATATCGTTGGCGACCAGACCAGCCTGGGCGTCGGCTCCGACGACTATGTGCGCAAGATGCTCACCCAGGCCCTGGGCGAAGACAAGGCCAACGGCCTGATCGACCGCATCCTGCTCGGTGGCAACACCAGCGGCCTCGACAGCCTGAAGTGGATGGAGCCGCGCGCCGTCGCCGACGTGATCCGTTACGAGCACCCGCAGATCCAGGCGATCGTGGTGGCGTATCTCGATCCGGACCAGGCCGGTGAAGTGCTCGGCAACTTCGACCACAAGGTGCGGCTGGACATCATCCTGCGCGTGTCTTCGCTGAACACGGTTCAGCCAGCAGCCCTGAAAGAACTTAACCAGATTCTCGAGAAGCAGTTCTCCGGCAACTCGAATGCCTCGCGCACCACCCTGGGCGGCATCAAGCGTGCGGCGGACATCATGAACTTCCTCGACAGCTCGATCGAAGGCCAGCTCATGGACTCGATCCGCGAAGTCGACGAAGACCTGTCCGGTCAGATCGAAGACCTCATGTTCGTGTTCAACAACCTGGCCGATGTCGACGACCGCGGGATCCAGGCGCTGTTGCGCGAAGTGTCCTCCGATGTGCTGGTGCTGGCCCTCAAGGGCTCGGACGAAGGCGTCAAGGAGAAGATCTTCAAGAACATGTCCAAGCGTGCCGCCGAACTGTTGCGCGACGACCTGGAAGCCAAGGGCCCGGTTCGCGTCAGCGATGTGGAAACCGCGCAGAAGGAAATCCTCACCATTGCCCGCCGTATGGCCGAAGCCGGAGAGATCGTTCTCGGCGGCAAGGGCGGCGAGGAAATGATCTAACACCATGGTCAAGAATGATGATGCACCCACTGACCTGATCCGGGCCAGGGATGTCAGTGGCTTCGATACCTGGGCGCTGCCCAGCTTCGACCCGCCGGAACCCGAGCCGGAACCTGAGCCTGAACCCGAGCCGCCGGAAATGGAGGAAGTGCCGCTGGAGGAAGTCCAGCCACTGACCCTCGAAGAGCTCGAAAGCATTCGCCAGGAAGTCTACAACGAAGGTTTCGCGGTGGGTGAGAAAGAGGGTTTCCACAGCACCACGCTCAAGGTCCGCCAGGAAGCCGAACAGGCATTGGCGCCGAAGCTTGCCGGCCTGGAGCAACTGATGAGCCATCTGTTCGAGCCCATCGCCGAGCAGGACACCCAGATCGAAAAGTCCCTGGTCGACCTCGTGCGGCACATCACCAGGCAGGTGATCCAGCGCGAACTGGCCATCGACTCGACGCAGATCGAACACGTCATGCGCGAAGCCCTCAAGCTCTTGCCGTTGGGCGTGGGCAATGTGCGGCTGTACATCAATCCGCAGGATTTCGCACAGGTCAAAGCCCTGCGCGAACGCCATGAAGAAACCTGGCGCATCGTCGAGGACGAATCGTTGTTGCCCGGCGGTTGCCGGGTCGAGACAGAACACAGCCGCATCGACGCCACGGTGGAAACCCGCATCGCGCAGGTGATGGACAAGCTGTTCGATCAGTTGCACGAGCAAACCTTGCACCCGGCCGCGCCGGACTTGAGCCTGGAACTGCCGATCGACAGCAAGCCTGCTGCCGCGCCAGAAGCGGATGCACCTGATGCGCCTTGAACGCACCAGCTTCGCCAAGCGCCTGGGCAGTTACGCCGAGGCCACGGAGCTGGCCGGCGCACCGATCCTTGAGGGCCGCTTGCTGCGCATGGTCGGCCTGACCCTCGAAGCCGAAGGTCTGCGCGCCGCCATGGGCAGCCGTTGCATGGTGATCAACGACGACAGCTATCACCCGGTGCAGGTTGAAGCCGAAGTCATGGGCTTCTCCGGCAGCAAAGTCTTTCTGATGCCGGTCGGCAGCGTTGCCGGTATCGCACCTGGCGCCCGCGTTGTTCCCTTGTCCGATACCGGGCGTTTACCGATGGGCATGAGCATGCTCGGGCGGGTGCTGGATGGCGCCGGTCGCGCGCTGGACGGCAAGGGCGGGATGAAGGCCGAAGACTGGGTGCCGATGGATGGCCCGACCATCAACCCGCTCAAGCGCGAACCGATCAGTGAACCGCTGGACGTGGGTATTCGCTGCATCAACGGCATGTTGACGGTCGGTCGCGGTCAACGGCTCGGGCTGTTCGCCGGTACCGGCGTCGGTAAATCCGTGCTGCTGGGGATGATGACGCGCTTCACCGAGGCCGACATCATCGTCGTCGGGCTGATCGGTGAGCGGGGTCGTGAAGTTAAAGAGTTCATCGAGCACATCCTCGGTGAAGAAGGGCTCAAGCGTTCAGTGGTGGTGGCGTCCCCCGCGGACGATGCGCCGCTGATGCGCCTGCGCGCGGCCATGTATTGCACGCGCATCGCCGAATATTTCCGCGACAAGGGCAAGAATGTCCTGTTGCTGATGGATTCGCTGACCCGTTTCGCCCAGGCCCAGCGGGAAATCGCCCTGGCCATCGGCGAGCCGCCGGCGACCAAGGGCTATCCGCCGTCGGTGTTCGCCAAGCTGCCGAAACTGGTGGAACGGGCCGGCAACGCGGAGAAGGGCGGTGGTTCGATCACCGCGTTCTACACCGTGTTGTCCGAAGGCGATGACCAGCAGGACCCGATTGCCGACTCGGCGCGGGGCGTGCTCGACGGGCACATCGTGCTGTCCCGGCGTCTGGCCGAGGAAGGGCATTACCCGGCCATCGACATCGAGGCGTCCATCAGCCGGGTGATGCCGGCGGTGGTGTCGCCGGAACACATGGCCCGTGCGCAATATTTCAAGCAATTGTGGTCGCGCTATCAGCAGAGCCGCGACCTGATCAGCGTCGGCGCCTATGTCGCCGGCGGAGATCGCGAGACCGATCTGGCGATTTCTCTGCAGCCACAATTGGTCAAATACCTGCGTCAGGGTCTCAACGACAGCATCAGCCTGGGTGAAAGCGAAGCGTATCTCGCCTCGATCTTCGCGCCCGCGGCAGGCGGTTAAGCGGTCATGGCCCTGAGTCGGGCAGGAAGGCTGGCGCCGGTGGTGGAAATGGCCGAAAAGGCCGAGAAAACCGCGGTCCAGCGCCTGGGGCACTTTCAAGGGCAGGTTCGCCTGGCACAAAGCAAACTGGCCGACCTCGAAGCCTTCCGTCTCGACTATCAGGAGCAATGGATAGTGCGCGGCAGCGGCGGCGTCTCGGGTCAATGGTTGCTGGGCTATCAGGGCTTTCTCGCGCAACTGGGCACGGCCATCGACCAGCAGCGACAAAGCCTGGCCTGGCATCAGAACAACCTGAACAAGGCCCGGGACACCTGGCAGCAGGCGTTTGCCCGGGTCGAAGGTTTGCGCAAGCTGGTTCAGCGTTATGCCGATGAAGCGCGGGCGCTTGAGGACCGGCGCGAACAGAAACTGCTGGATGAATTGTCCCAGCGTTTGCCGCGCGAGAACCCCTATTGAGCGTGCTTTCAAAAACAGGCTGGCTTGCCCCCATCCACAGCTGGTGCTAAACCTTCTAAACGTTTTCCAAAGACAAGGAAGCCATTGAATGTCAGTCGTTACCGAAGTGTCCCCTGATGGGCAAAAGTTGACGATATCGGTCAAAGGACGATTCGATTTCGCCAAACATCAGGAATTTCGTCAGTCCTACGAAGATAAACAGCTATCGGCGGTTGTGGTCGACCTGAAAGACGCCACATACCTCGACAGCTCGGCCCTGGGCATGCTGCTTTTGCTGCGCGATCACGCCGGTGGCGACGACTCCGATGTGCGCGTCGTCAACAGCAGTACCGACGTGCGCAAAATCCTCGCCATCTCCAACTTCGACAAATTGTTCGACATCAGTTGAATGCCATGCAGCCACTGGAGCCGCTGACGATCCTGATTGCCGAGGACAGCGCCGCCGATCGCCTGCTGCTGTCTAGCATCCTGCGCCGCCTGGGGCACGACGTGTTGACGGCGGCCAACGGCGCCGAAGCGGTCGACACGTTTCGCCAGCAGCAACCACACCTGGTGTTGATGGATGCAATGATGCCGGTCATGGACGGCTTCGAGGCGGCCCGGCAGATCAAGGCCCTGGCCGGGGAAACCCTGGTGCCGATCATCTTCCTCACGTCGTTGTCCGAAAGCGAAGCACTGGCCCGTTGCCTGGAAGTCGGCGGCGACGACTTTCTGGCAAAGCCCTACAACCAGGTGATTCTCGCTGCCAAGATCAAGGCGATGGATCGCTTGCGGCGCTTGCAGGACACCGTGCTGCAACAGCGTGACCAGATCGCCCGGCACCACGACTACCTGCTCAACGAACAGCGCGTGGCCAAGGCCGTTTTCGACAAGGTGGCGCACTCCGGCTGCCTGAATGCCGCTGCGAATATCCGTTATCTGCAATCGCCCTATGCGCTGTTCAACGGCGACCTGTTGCTGGCCGCGTTCACCCCGGCCGGAGACATGCACGTGCTGCTGGGAGACTTCACCGGCCATGGTCTGCCGGCGGCGGTGGGCGCCATGCCTCTTGCCGAAGTCTTCTACGGGATGACCGCCAAAGGTTACGGCCTGGCGGAAACCCTGCGCGAGATGAATGCCAAGCTCAAACGCATCCTGCCGGTGGACATGTTCTGCTGTGCCACGTTGCTGTGCCTGAGTTTTCAGCGTCGTTCGGTGGAAGTCTGGAACGGCGGCATGCCGGACGGTTACCTGCATCGCGTTGCCAGTGGCGAGCGAACGCCTCTGCCGGCGCGGCACCTGCCTTTGGGGGTACTGAGCCCGGAATCCTTCGATGAGCGTACCGAGGTGTTTCCCATGGCGCTCGGGGATCGGGTGTTTCTCCTGTCCGATGGGGTGATCGACACCTGCGACGCCAACGATCAGTTGTTTGGCGTGCAGCGATTGCAGCAGGTGTTTGCCGCCAATCGCCAGCCAGATGCGCTGTTCGAAGAGATCGAACAGGCGCTGCGACAGTTTGGCGCAGAAGCGCGTGACGATATCAGCATGGTCGAAATCAGCCTGCTGGAGTCGGCGCAGATCACTGCGCCGGTGTTGGTCTACTCCGACAGCGGCCAGTCCTGCCCGCTGGACTGGTCGGTGAGTTTCGAGTTTCGCGCCGCCACGCTCAAGCGCTTCAATCCCTTGCCCTATCTGTTGCAGTTGCTGCTTGAGGTGCATGGCCTCCGGGCTCAGAGCAGTGCGCTCTACAGTGTGCTGGCGGAGCTCTATTCCAATGCGCTGGAGCATGGCGTGCTGGGGCTGGATTCGAGCCTCAAGCGCGATGCCTCGGGGTTTGCGCGGTATTATCAAGAGCGCAATACCCGGCTGGACGAGCTTCAGGAAGGCTATGTACGGTTACATTTCAAGGTGGCGCCAACAAGCGAGGGCGGTTGCCTGACCATTCACATCGAAGACAGCGGCAAGGGTTTCGATGTCGAGCGGGTGATGGCAAGACCTGTGGATGACATCCGCCTGTCGGGACGTGGCGTCAGTCTGATCCGTCAGTTGGGGCGTAATGCCCGCTGGATCGACGATGGTCGAAGTGCACGCGTGGAGTTTGTCTGGGAGGCTCTGGCATAATCCGCGCATTCTTGATCAAGGAGTGAGCAAGTGGACGACACACATGTGGATCGCGACGTGCTGAGTGCATTGCAGGAAGTGATGGAAGAGGGCTATCCGGATCTGCTGGATATCTTTCTTGCGGACTCCGAAGAGCGCCTGCAAGCATTGAGAACAGCTGACAGTGCCGCACTGCTCGTTGAAACCGCCCATAGCTTAAAAGGCAGCAGCAGCAATATGGGCGCGCGCAGGCTGACCGAGCTATGCCATCAACTTGAGCAGCAGGCCAGAAGTTTGCCATGCACCGCCATTGCGGAACTGGTCGGCGAAATCGACCGCGAGTTCGCCGCTATCCGGCCTCTGTACGAAGCTGAACGACAGCATTGCCCGACGAAAATCTGAGCATTCGACGCATTTGATCTCCTTCGAGTGAAGCTGGCTCGACCTTTGCATTTAACTCGTCCAACTGTACTTACGAGCCCCGTGCAGCGGAGACCGTTTCATGCCCGTTACCCCCAATATTCTGCTTCAGGCCTCCAGACAGGCCAAGACTCAAGCGGCCTGCGCCAATCCTCCGGCGCTGACCGCTGAGCCCGGGGACAAGGCCGCAAGCTTCGCTCATGTCTATGCCAATCAGGCCCAGAGCAAGCCCGATGCGTTGGCGGATGCCTCGGTCAAGCCGGGGCGCGAAAAAAGCTCCGATGTCGCCGGAAAAGAAGACACTGGCGACGACAAACCTGCCGCCGGGGAACCGGTGGTTGCCGATGGCGGCAAATCCTTGCCTGCCGACACGCCGATGCAGGCTGACGACAAGACTGTCGGCGATGAGGGGTCAGTTGCTGACCCGGCTCCGGTCGTCGATGCAGCACCGCTCGATCCGGCGCTTGATCCTTCATTGCAGCCAGTCCTTCAGCCAGTCGTGCCGGCACCGGTAGCACCCGCCGTGGCCGACACCGTGCAACCTGCCGCCGTAGAAGCGCCAGTTGCCGCCGCGGCTACGGCTACGGCTACGGCTGCAATCGCTCCAGCGCTGGCCACTACCGACGGCGATTTCGATCCCTCGACCGATCCGCTCGACGCATTGCCGGCGGTGCGCCTGGCGATGGAGCAGAGCGGTCACGTATCGGCTTCCAGCCAGGCGCAGCCCAAGGCTGCACCGACACAGGCGCAAGCCCAGGCTGACGGTGAGCTGACACCGGCGCAAAACTTTGCCGCCGGCATGGCGACCCTGCTGGATGTTCAGGGCGACAAGAGCAGCACCGGTCAGGGCGACGACAAGGCTTTCAGTGGCTTGATCGATGATGGCCTGAAGGATCTCAAATCCGCCAGCAGCGACACCCGTGTCGATGATTTCGCCAGCCGTCTGGCCGCGCTGACCCAGGCGGCCACACCGAAGGCAGCCAATGCCTTGCCGGTGAACCAGCCGATTGCCATGCACCAGAGCGGCTGGACCGAAGAGGTGGTGAACCGGGTCATGTACCTGTCCAGCGCCAATCTCAAGGCCGCAGACATCCAGTTGCAGCCCGCTGAGCTTGGGCGCCTGGACATTCGGGTGAACATGGTTCCCGATCAACAGACCCAGGTCACGTTCATGAGTGCGCATCCGGGTGTCCGTGAGGCGCTGGATGGCCAGGTCCATCGCTTGCGCGACATGTTCGCGCAGCAGGGCATGGGGCAGGTTGATGTCAACGTTTCGGACCAGTCCCGAGGATCGCAGCAAGGGCAGGAACAAGCCCGGCAAAGCCAGAGCGGGCGGACCAATGCCAGCGGCGGTCGCCTCGATTCAATGGATGACGATGTGGCCCCGGGCATTGCTGAGGTGGCTGCCAATACCACCCGCGTGATCGGCTCCAGCGCGGTCGATTACTACGCCTGACGAACACAACACCTAACCCTGTGGGAGCGGGCTTGCTCGCGAAGAGGCCATCAGCTTCAACAACACTGTTGCCTGATACACCGTCTTCGCGAGCAAGCCCGCTCCCACATTGGTTTGTGGTGTTTGGTCTATTGCGCCCGCTCTCAGCCATTCTGCTTCTGATACTTCTGGCATAACACTTGCTCTTGCCTTGCCGTGCGACTGTGAAAACCCGAATAGTGACGGATTATTGGCATGGCGAAGAGCGACGCAGCAGTAAAAGACCCCGCAACCAAAGGCAAACTCAAGCTGATTATCGTGATCGTGCTGGCCCTGCTGCTGGCGATCGGTGTGTCCGTGGGGGCGACCTGGTACTTCATGCACAGCGCTCAGAGCAAGCCTGCCGCCGCCGTGGCAGAAACCGCTGCCATCGGCAAACAGCCGGCGATTTTCGAGGCGATGGCGCCGGCCTTCGTGGCCAACTTCAACCAGAACGGTCGCCAGCGCTACATGCAAGTGAGCATCACCATGCTCGCGCGCAACCAGGCGGACCTGGATGCACTCAAGGTCCACATGCCGGTGATCCGCAATAACCTGGTGATGCTGTTCTCCGGGCAGGACTTCGCGACCCTCGCCTCGCCGGTCGGCCAGGAAATGCTGCGGCAGAAAGCCACCGCCAGCGTCCAGGAAGTGGCGCAGAAAGAGCTCGGCAAAGTGGTGATCGAACAGTTGCTTTTCACTAATTTCGTACTGCAGTAGGAACACGACATGGCCGTGCAGGACCTGCTGTCCCAGGATGAGATCGACGCGCTGTTGCATGGCGTCGATGATGGTCTGGTACAGACCGAAAACGCTGCCGAACCCGGCACCGTCAAAAGCTATGACCTGACCAGCCAGGATCGCATCGTCCGTGGACGCATGCCGACCCTGGAAATGATCAACGAGCGTTTCGCTCGCTACACGCGTATCAGCATGTTCAACATGCTGCGTCGCTCGGCGGACGTTGCGGTCGGCGGCGTGCAGGTGATGAAGTTCGGCGAATACGTGCACTCGCTGTACGTGCCGACCAGTCTCAACCTGGTCAAGATCAAACCCCTGCGCGGCACCGCGCTGTTCATCCTCGACGCCAAGCTGGTGTTCAAGCTGGTGGACAACTTCTTCGGCGGTGACGGCCGGCACGCCAAGATCGAGGGGCGTGAATTCACCCCGACCGAACTGCGTGTGGTGCGCATGGTGCTGGAGCAGGCCTTCGTCGATCTGAAGGAAGCCTGGCAGGCGATCATGGAAGTCAACTTCGAGTACATCAACTCGGAAGTGAACCCGGCCATGGCCAACATCGTCGGCCCGAGCGAAGCCATTGTGGTGTCGACCTTCCACATCGAACTCGATGGCGGTGGCGGCGACCTGCACGTGACCATGCCGTACTCGATGATCGAGCCGGTGCGCGAAATGCTCGACGCCGGCTTCCAGTCGGACCTCGATGACCAGGACGAGCGCTGGGTCAACGCTCTGCGCCAGGACGTGCTGGATGTCGACGTGCCGATCGGGGCCACGGTGGCCCGTCGTCAGTTGCGCCTGCGCGACATCCTGCACATGCAGCCGGGGGATGTGATCCCGGTCGAGATGCCGGAAGAAATGATCATGCGCGCCAACGGCGTGCCGGCCTTCAAGGTCAAGATGGGCTCGCACAAGGGCAACCTGGCGTTGCAAGTGATCGAGCCGATCGAGCGCCGTTGACCGGCGCTCGTACCCATTCGCGATTAACCGAATTCTGAATTTTTGCTCGCCGAGGACACTGACAATATGAACATACAGGACGACCAGGCTCTGGCCGATGAGTGGGCTGCAGCCCTGGAAGAAACCGGTGATGCCGGGCAGGCTGACATCGACGCCTTGCTGGCCGCCGATTCCGGCAGTTCCGCGTCTAACCGTTTGCCAATGGAAGAGTTCGGCAGCGTGCCGAAAAACAACGAGCCGGTCAGCCTCGAAGGCCCGAACCTGGACGTGATCCTCGATATCCCGGTGTCGATTTCCATGGAAGTAGGCAGCACCGACATCAACATCCGCAACCTGCTGCAACTGAACCAGGGTTCGGTGATCGAGCTTGATCGCCTGGCCGGCGAGCCGCTGGATGTGCTGGTCAATGGCACGCTCATCGCCCACGGCGAAGTGGTGGTGGTCAACGAGAAGTTCGGCATCCGCCTGACGGACGTGATCAGCCCAAGCGAACGTATCAAGAAGCTGCGCTGAGTGAAAAAGGTTCTTGGGTTTGTGCTGGCGATGCCGTTCAGCGTGCTGGCGGCCGAACCGGTCGCAACAGTGACCACCGCCGCTGCGCCTGCGGTGAGCAGTGGTGTGGCTGGGC
The DNA here is from genome assembly GCF_019956445.1 of Pseudomonas sp. BF-R-19. NCBI lineage: Bacteria > Pseudomonadati > Pseudomonadota > Gammaproteobacteria > Pseudomonadales > Pseudomonadaceae > Pseudomonas > Pseudomonas sp. BF-R-19. The sequence continues at coordinate 71,597 of NZ_JAHBDN010000011.1, read as the reverse complement.
AACTGACGCAACTGGTGTTCGGCTTGCTGCTGGTGCTGGGGTTGATCTTCCTCCTCGCCTGGTTGCTGCGTCGGGTCCAGCAGGCCGGTCCGGCCGGCAAGGGGCAGGTGATCGAGATTGTCGGCTCCCGCGCGCTGGGGCCTCGCGATCGTCTGATGCTGGTGCAGGTCGGCAACGAGCAGATTCTGTTGGGCCTGAGCCCCGGCAACATTGCTGCGCTGCACGTTCTCAAGGAGCCGGTGCAAGTGCCGAGTACCGAGAAACCGACGCCGGAGTTTGCCCAGCGCCTGCTGGAGATGCTGGGTAAAGATCAAAAGGATAAGAAGTAATGGGTGCGCTACGCATCGTCTTGATGCTGGCCCTGATGCTGGCCGCGCCGCTGGCATTCGGCGCCGATCCGCTATCGATCCCGGCCATCACCCTGGGCACCAATGCGCAGGGTGCGCAGGAATACTCGGTCAGCCTGCAAATCCTGCTGATCATGACCGCGCTGAGTTTTATCCCGGCGTTTGTCATGCTGATGACCAGCTTCACCCGGATCATCATTGTGTTCTCGATCCTGCGCCAGGCCCTGGGCCTGCAGCAGACACCGTCGAACCAGATCCTCACCGGCATGGCGCTGTTCCTGACCCTGTTCATCATGGCGCCGGTGTTCGAGCGGGTGAATCAGGACGCCTTGCAGCCGTATCTGGCGGAAAAACTGACGGCCCAGGATGCGGTCGCCAAGGCGCAGGTGCCGATCAAGGACTTCATGCTTGCCCAGACCCGCACCAGCGATCTGGAGCTGTTCATGCGCCTGTCCAAGCGCACTGACATCGCGACGCCGGATCAGGCGCCGTTGACCATCCTGGTGCCGGCCTTCGTCACCTCCGAGCTGAAAACGGCGTTCCAGATCGGCTTCATGATCTTCATTCCGTTCCTGATCATCGACCTGGTCGTGGCCAGTGTGTTGATGGCGATGGGTATGATGATGCTCTCGCCGCTGATCATTTCCCTGCCATTCAAAATCATGTTGTTCGTGCTGGTGGATGGCTGGGCGCTGATCATCGGCACGTTGGCCAGCAGCTTCGGCGGTGTCTCGCCATGACGCCAGAAGTTGCGGTCGACATCTTCCGCGAAGCGCTGTGGCTGACCACCATGATGGTGGCGGTGCTGGTGATTCCAAGTTTGCTGGTGGGCCTGCTGGTGGCGATGTTCCAGGCCGCCACCCAGATCAACGAACAGACCCTGAGCTTCCTGCCGCGCCTGCTGGTGATGCTGGTGACGCTGATCGTCGGCGGCCCGTGGCTGGTGCAGACTTTCATGGATTACATCCTGCAGCTGTACGGCAGTATTCCTCAGGTCATCGGCTAAACCATGTCACTGCTAGCGCTGACCGATACGCAGATCAGCACCTGGGTGGCGACGTTCATGCTGCCGCTGTTTCGCGTCGGCTCCTTGCTGATGGTCATGCCGGTGTTTGGCACGACCCTGCTGCCCCGGCGCATACGCCTGTATTTCGCCTTGGCCATTACCGTGGTCATCGCGCCGGGCCTGCCACCGATGCCCCCGGTGAATCCCCTGGATTTGAGCGGGCTGTTGCTGATTGCCGAGCAGATTCTCATCGGTGCGGTGATGGGTTTTTCCTTGCAGCTGTTCTTCCAGGCCTTTGTGGTCGCTGGGCAAATCGTCGCCATCCAGATGGGCATGGGCTTCGCTTCCATGATCGACCCGGCCAACGGTGTATCGACGGCGGTGATCGGGCAGTTTTTCACCATGCTGGTGACGCTGCTGTTCCTGTCCATGAACGGTCATCTGGTGGTGTTCGAGATCCTCACCGAGAGTTTCACCACGTTGCCGGTGGGTGGCGGCCTGATGGTCAATCACTACTGGGAACTGGCTGGCAAGCTCGGCTGGGTGCTCGGTTCGGCGTTGTTGCTGGTGCTGCCGGCGATCACCGCGTTGCTGGTGGTCAACATCGCGTTTGGCGTCATGACCCGGGCGGCGCCGCAACTGAATATTTTCTCTGTCGGCTTCCCGCTGATCCTGGTGCTTGGGCTGTTCATTGTCTGGGTCGGGCTGGCGGACATTCTCAACCAGTATCAACCGCTGGCCTCCGAGGCCTTGCAGTTATTACGCGAAATGGCACGGGCGAGCTGAGTCATGGCTGAGAGCGAAAGCGGTCAGGACAAAACAGAAGACCCCACGGAGAAGCGCAAGCAGGACTCCCGTGAAAAGGGTGAGATAGCCCGGTCCAAGGAACTCAACACCCTGGCGATCATGCTGGTCGGTGCCTCGGCGCTGCTGATTTTTGGCGGCGCCATGGCGCAGGACATGATGGAGCTGATGCGCATCAACTTCTCGCTGCCGCGGGAAGTGATTCTGGATCAGCGCTCCATGGCCACCTACCTGATGCGCTCGGGGCAAATTGCCCTGTGGTCGATCCAGCCGGTGATGATCACGTTGGTACTGGCCGCCATCATCGGTCCGATTTCCCTGGGTGGCTGGCTGTTCGCGGCGAGCTCCATGGCGCCCAAATTCAGCCGCTTGAATCCCGGTCCAGGCCTCAAGCGCATGTTCTCGACCAAGTCGCTGGTCGAACTGCTCAAGGCCCTGGCCAAGTTCATCATCATCCTGTTCGTGGCGCTGGCGGTACTGTCGTCGGACATCGATGACCTGCTGCGCATCGCCCATGAGCCCCTGGACATGGCGATTATTCACAGCCTGCAAGTGGTGGGCTGGAGCACCCTGTGGATGGCGTGCGGGCTGATCCTGATCGCTGTGGTGGATGTGCCGGTGCAGCTCTGGGAAAGCCACAAGAAACTGCTGATGACCAAGCAGGAAGTGCGTGACGAGCATAAGGATCAGGAGGGGCGGCCGGAGGTCAAGCAGCGGATTCGACAGCTGCAACGCGAGATGTCCCAGCGGCGGATGATGGCCGCCATTCCCGAGGCCGACGTGGTCATCACCAACCCGACGCACTACGCCGTGGCCCTCAAGTACGACCCGGAAAAGGGTAATGCGCCGGTATTGCTGGCCAAGGGTAGCGACTTCCTGGCCCTGAAGATCCGTGAGATCGCGGCGGCCAACGAGATCCTGCTGCTGGAGTCACCGGCGCTGGCGCGGTCGATCTACTACTCCACCGAACTTGAGCAGGAAATACCCGGCGGGCTCTACCTGGCGGTCGCGCAGGTGCTGGCTTACGTTTATCAGATTCGACAGTACCGGGCGGGCAAGGGCAAGCGACCGGATCCGCTCAAGGATGACCTGCCGATTCCGCCGGATTTGCGCCGCGATTCCTGAGTTTCGCATTGCTGCTGATGGCCCCTTCGCGGGCAAGCCCGCTCCCACAGATTCAACGAAATCTTGTGGGAGCGGGCTTGCTCGCGAAGAGGCCAGTCCAGGCACTACATAACCCCCTGAAAAACTCTGTATTTCTCCCTCTGCAAAAGTTGGAAAGCTTCTTGCAGTAGCCGCTCTGCGCCTGCTTCGGGCGTCAAAAGTTTGCTTTAAAGGAACGGGGAAAACCGGTGGATCGCTCTCAGTTAATCAACAGTGCCCGCAGCAACATTGCCGACCTCAGTCGAGGCAATCTGGGCGTGCCGCTGTTGCTGCTGGTCATGCTGGCGATGATGATGTTGCCGGTGCCGCCGTTCCTGCTGGACGTGTTCTTCACCTTCAACATTGCCCTGTCCATCGTCGTGCTGCTGGTGTGCGTCTACGCCTTGCGGCCGCTGGATTTCGCGGTGTTCCCGACCATTCTGCTGGTGGCGACGCTGTTGCGCCTGGCCTTGAACGTGGCTTCCACGCGGGTGGTGATGCTCCACGGTCAGGATGGCCATGCCGCCGCCGGCAAGGTGATCCAGGCCTTCGGTGAGGTGGTGATCGGCGGTAACTACGTGGTCGGTATCGTGGTCTTCGCGATCTTGATGATCATCAACTTCGTCGTGGTCACCAAGGGCGCGGGGCGGATTTCCGAGGTGAGTGCGCGTTTCACCCTCGATGCGATGCCCGGCAAGCAAATGGCGATCGACGCCGACCTCAACGCCGGCCTGATCGATCAGGCCCAGGCCAAGGCCCGCCGTTCGGAAGTCGCGCAGGAAGCCGAGTTCTACGGCTCCATGGACGGCGCCAGCAAGTTCGTCCGCGGTGATGCCATCGCCGGCCTGCTGATCCTGTTCATCAACCTGATCGGCGGCATGGCGGTCGGTATCTTCCAGCACGGGATGACCTTCGGCGACGCCGGCAAGGTGTATGCGCTGCTGACCATCGGTGACGGTTTGGTGGCGCAATTGCCATCACTGTTGTTATCGACAGCCGCCGCGATCATGGTGACCCGTGCTTCCGGTTCGGAAGACATGGGCAAGCAAATCAATCGCCAGATGTTCGCCTCGCCCAAGGCGCTGGCGGTGGCGGCGGGCTTGATGGCGGTCATGGGCCTGGTGCCTGGCATGCCGCACTTCTCGTTCCTGAGCATGGCGGCCCTGGCGGCCGGTGGCGCTTACCTGTTCTGGAAAAAGCAGAACGTCGCCAAGGTGCAGGCCCTGCAAGAGGTCAAACGCCAGCAGGAGTTGCTGCCGTCACCGGCCCGCGCCCAGGAAACCAAGGAGCTTGGCTGGGATGACGTGACACCCATCGACATGATCGGCCTGGAGGTGGGTTATCGCCTGATTCCGTTGGTCGACCGCAACCAGGGCGGCCAGTTGCTGGCGCGGATCAAGGGCGTGCGCAAGAAGCTGTCCCAGGATCTGGGCTTCCTGATGCCCACGGTGCATATCCGCGACAACCTCGACCTGGCGCCCAGTGCCTATCGCCTGACCCTCATGGGGGTGATCCTGGCCGAAGCGGAGATTTACCCGGATCGCGAACTGGCGATCAACCCGGGACAGGTCTACGGCACGCTCAACGGCATTACCGCCAAAGATCCGGCTTTCGGCCTGGAGGCGGTCTGGATCGAAATCAGCCAGCGCGCCCAGGCGCAATCCCTCGGTTATACGGTGGTCGATGCCAGTACCGTAGTGGCTACGCACTTGAACCAGATTCTCTACAAGCATTCCAGTGAACTGATCGGCCACGAAGAAGTGCAGCAACTCATGCAATTGCTGGGCAAAAGCTCGCCGAAACTGGCCGAGGAGCTGGTGCCGGGCGTGGTTTCGCTGTCGCAGCTGCTCAAGGTGCTGCAGGCGCTGTTGGCCGAACAAGTGCCGGTGCGCGACATCCGCAGCATTGCCGAGGCCATCGCCAACAATGCCGCCAAGAGTCAAGATACCGCCGCGCTGGTGGCTGCCGTGCGGGTTGGCGTATCCCGTGCAATCGTCCAAAGCATTGTAGGCACTGAGTCGGAGCTGCCAGTCATCACGCTGGAGCCAAGGTTGGAACAGATATTGCTCAATAGTCTGCAAAAGGCCGGGCAAGGCTCGGAAGAGGGCGTTCTGCTGGAGCCAAGCATGGCTGAGAAGCTGCAACGCTCGCTGATCGACGCAGCGCAGCGCCAGGAGATGCAAGGTCAGCCGGTGATTCTGCTGGTGGCCGGTCCGGTTCGCGCGATGCTCTCGCGATTCGGCCGGCTCGCAGTCCCGGGTTTGCACGTGTTGGCTTACCAGGAAATCCCTGACAACAAGCAAGTGACCATCGTTGCGACAGTAGGGCCCAACGGCTGAGGTAGTGGTTTATGCAAGTTAAGCGTTTTTTCGCCGCCGATATGCGTCAGGCCATGAAACTGGTTCGCGATGAGCTGGGCGCTGATGCCGCCATCATTGGCAACCGTCGGATCGCCGGGGGCGTCGAACTGACTGCAGCGCTGGATTACAAGTTGTCGGCGCTGGCGCCGCGGGTTCCGAACATGGAGCTCGAAGACGAGCTGCGCAAGACTCAGTCGCGGATCGTCACCGCCCAGGCCGAATTGAGCCTGCGTGGCGATGGCGAGAGCGACAATGCAACCAATCGCCAGTTGTTCGCCGGCTTGCCGCTCACCGCAGCCGAGCCGTTGATCGAGCCCACCTACGCCGAACCCCGTCGCCCCGCACCGGCCGCTGCACCAGCCTCCACTGGCGTGGACCCGCGCGCGTTCGACTCGATGCGTTTCGAGCTCAACAGCCTGCGCGAACTCATGGAAGTCCAACTCGGCTCCCTGGCCTGGAATCAGCTGCAGGGCAGCCGTCCGGACCAGGCCAACCTCTGGCGGCGCCTGCAACGCATCGGTCTGTCCGGCCCGCTGTCGCGCGACCTTTTGGCGATGATCACCGATATCGAAGAGCCTCGTCAGGCCTGGCGCATGTTGCTGGCGCACCTGGCGCGAATGATCGTTACCCCGGAAGTCGAGCCGCTGGAAGAGGGCGGTGTGATCGCCATGGTCGGCCCGGCCGGCATGGGCAAGACCACCACCCTGGCCAAGCTGGCCGCCCGTTACGTGCTCAAGTACGGCGCGCAGAACATCGCGCTGGTGAGCATGGACAGCTTCCGCATCGGTGCCCAGGAGCAGCTCAAGACCCTGGGGCGCATTCTCAATGTGCCGGTGACCCACGTCGATCCGGGCCAGTCCCTGGTGCAGGCGCTGGAACCCTTGCTGCGCAAGCGCGTGGTGCTGATCGATACCGCCGGCCTGCAGGCCAGCGACCCGGCCTTGCGCATGCAGCTCGAAAGCCTGGCCGGTCGTGGCATCCGCTCGAAAAATTATCTGGTCCTGGCAACCACCAGCCAGAAACAGGTTCTAACCGCCGCCTATCATAGTTACAAGCGTTGCGGGCTCGCTGGCTGCATCCTGACTAAACTGGATGAAACGGCTAGTCTGGGTGAGGTGTTGAGCCTGGCCATCAGTCATGAGTTGCCGGTGGCTTACCTGACCGATGGCCCGCGGATCCCGGATGATTTGCATCTGCCGCGTCGTCACCAGTTGGTCAGTCGCGCCGTGAGCGTGCAAATGCAGGAAGAACCCAGCGAAGAAGCCATGGCTGACATGTTCGCTGACATCTACCACAGCCCGACCAAGCAGGTTGGCTGAGGTAAAAATGAACAGTTTTTGTACCTACATCGATGGTCTGCCATGCATTGTTCCGTTTGTGAACGCGCAGCCAGTAATGTGGCCTCCGTCTATGCAAGACAAGGTAAAGAAATAACATGGGCAGCATGCATCCCGTACAGGTGATCGCGGTGACCGGCGGCAAAGGTGGCGTCGGGAAAACTAATGTGTCAGTGAACTTGTCCCTGGCTCTGGCTGAGCTTGGCCGGCGCGTCATGCTGTTGGACGCCGACCTGGGACTGGCGAACGTTGACGTTCTGCTGGGCCTGACACCCAAACGTACCCTGGCCGATGTGATCGAAGGCCGCTGCGAACTGCGCGATGTACTGCTGCAGGGACCCGGCGGCATCCGTATCGTTCCGGCCGCATCCGGCACTCAGAGCATGGTGCATCTGAGCCCCGCGCAACACGCCGGCCTGATCCAGGCCTTCAGCGATATCGGCGACAACCTCGACGTATTGGTGATCGACACCGCGGCGGGCATTGGTGACTCGGTAGTCAGTTTCGTTCGCGCAGCCCAGGAAGTGCTGCTGGTGGTGTGCGACGAGCCGACCTCGATCACTGACGCCTACGCTTTGATCAAATTGCTTAACCGTGACTACGGCATGAACCGCTTCCGGGTCCTGGCCAACATGGCCCAGAGCCCGCAGGAAGGGCGCAACCTGTTCGCCAAGTTGACCAAGGTGACGGATCGCTTCCTCGACGTCGCCCTGCAATACGTCGGTGCGGTGCCCTACGACGAAAGCGTGCGCAAGGCCGTGCAGAAGCAGCGCGCCGTCTACGAGGCCTTCCCGCGTTCCAAGTGCTCGCTGGCCTTCAAGGCCATCGCACAGAAGGTCGATACCTGGCCGCTGCCTGCCAACCCGCGCGGGCACCTGGAGTTTTTCGTCGAGCGCCTCGTGCAGCAGACAGCAGGACCGGTTCTATGACGGCAAGCGGTTACAACCTCTACAAAAAATCGGCGCGTGATGCGCAGTACGAGCTGATCGAGCGTTACGCGCCGCTGGTTAAACGCATTGCCTACCACTTGTTGGCGCGCCTGCCGGCCAGTGTCCAGGTCGAAGACCTGATCCAGGCCGGGATGATCGGCCTGCTTGAAGTGTCGACCAAATATGACGCCAGCAAAGGCGCCAGTTTCGAGACGTACGCGGGCATTCGAATCCGCGGCGCCATGCTCGATGAAGTGCGCAAGGGGGACTGGGCGCCACGATCGGTTCACCGCAATACGCGCATGGTCAGCGACGCCATTCGCTCGATTGAAGCGAAAACCGGTCGTGATGCTAAAGATCACGAAGTTGCGGCCGAACTCCAATTGAGTCTCGACGATTACTACGGGATTTTGAACGACACCCTGGGCAGCCGGCTGTTCAGTTTCGACGATCTGTTGCAAGACGGCGAACACGAAGGGCTGCACGAGGATGGCGCGAGTGCTCATATCGAACCGTCACGCGATCTGGAAGATGAACGCTTCCAGGCTGCGCTGGCAGATGCGATTGCCAATTTGCCGGAGCGTGAGCGACTGGTGTTGGCGCTGTACTACGACGAAGAGTTGAACCTCAAGGAAATCGGTGAGGTCCTGGGGGTCAGCGAATCTCGGGTCAGCCAGTTACACAGCCAGTGCGCGGCCCGTTTGCGGGGGCGTTTGGGGGAGTGGCGAGCGCGCTGAAGGCAGTGTGGGGGACACTGCGAACGAGGCCGGTGTGGTGTTGAACTGCGCCGGTCGCGATCTGTTGTGCTCCAGACAGTCATCGAGTGCTTTGCCGGATTGATTGAAATGGCGCGTCCAGGTGCTGGGCGCGTTTAAGACTGCTTGGAGGTCGAATTGGACAAGAACATGAAAATCCTCATCGTTGATGACTTCTCAACGATGCGGCGGATCATCAAGAACCTGCTGCGTGACCTTGGGTTCACCAACACCGTCGAGGCCGACGATGGCACTACCGCCATTCCGGTGCTCAACAGCGGAAGCATCGACTTTCTGGTAACGGACTGGAACATGCCTGGCATGACCGGTATCGATCTGCTGCGCCACGTGCGTGCCGATGAAAAGCTCAAGCACCTGCCGGTGCTGATGGTGACCGCTGAAGCCAAGCGCGAGCAGATCATCGAAGCGGCCCAGGCCGGCGTTAACGGCTATGTGGTCAAACCCTTCACGGCCCAGGCGTTGAAAGAAAAAATCGAGAAGATTTTCGAACGCATCGGTTGATGAGTGCGCCACGGGGGAGCTATGGGCAATAACGAAACTTCATTGGGCGACTTTGAGTCGACCCTGAAAAAACACGCCGTCGAATTGGTCGCCAGCCTTGAAAAAGGCAAGTTCGGCGACGCGGTGCAATTGATCCATGAGCTCAACCAGACCCGTGACCGCGGCCTGTATCAGGAAGTGGGCAAGCTCACTCGCGAACTGCATAGCGCGATCGTCAATTTCCAGATTGACCCGCACATGCCGCAAGCCGAAGAAGTGTCGCAGATCACCGACGCCACCGAGCGCCTGGGGTATGTGGTCAAGCTGACCGAGGCCGCGGCCAACCGCACCATGGATCTGGTGGAAAGTGCCACGCCGCTGGTCAATGGCCTGGCGGATGAAGCCAAGGTGTTGAGCGCGGACTGGGGGCGCTTCATGCGTCGCGAAGTCGGCGCGCAAGAGTTTCGTGAACTGGCCCGGCGGGTCGACGGGTTCCTGGTGCGCAGCGGCACGGACAATCGCGCGGTGTCGGGCAACCTCAACGACATCCTGCTCGCCCAGGATTACCAGGACCTCACAGGGCAGGTGATCAAGCGTGTGACCCAGCTGGTCACCGAAGTTGAAAGCAACCTGCTGAAGCTCGTGCTGATGGCCAGCCAGGTGGACCGCTTTGCGGGCATCGAACATGACCGTGAAGCGATGCTTGCTGAAAAAGATCCACAAAAACATCTCTCTCAGGGTGAAGGTCCGCAGATTCATGCCGATAAAAGAGAAGACGTTGTGTCCGGTCAGGACGATGTGGACGATTTGCTATCCAGCCTTGGATTTTAGGTAGACCTGTTAGGAGCACCCCCTTAATGAGCTTCGGCGCCGATGAAGAGATCCTTCAGGATTTCCTGGTTGAGGCCGGCGAGATTCTAGAGCAACTGTCCGAGCAACTGGTCGAGCTGGAAAGCCGTCCGGATGATGCGGATCTGCTCAATGCAATTTTTCGCGGTTTTCACACTGTAAAAGGGGGTGCCGGCTTCCTCCAGCTCAACGAGCTGGTGGAGTGCTGCCACATCGCCGAGAACGTGTTCGACATCCTGCGCAAGGGTGAGCGGCGCGTCGACTCGGAACTGATGGACGTGGTTCTCGAAGCGCTGGATGCGGTGAACAGCATGTTCAGCGAAGTCCGCGAGCGCAGTCCGATCACCGCTGCGACACCTGAATTGCTCGCGGCGCTGGCCCGTCTGGCCGAGCCGCAATCGGCTGACGAAGTGGCGCCTGCGCCCGTCGCCGAAGTGATTGAAGAACCGGTGGTCGAAACCGATTCCGACGACATCACCGACACCGAATTCGAACAACTGCTGGACTCGCTGAACGCCGTCAAGGCGCAGGCCGAGGCGCCGGCGGCGGCTCCAGCGCCTGCCAGCAATGCCGCTGCCAGCGATGAAATCACCGATGCCGAATTCGAGTCGTTGCTCGATCAACTGCATGGTAAAGGCCAGTTCGCCGTTGACGCAGTGGTCCCGGCGCCGGCTGCGCCAGAAGCACCGAAAGCGGCAGGCGACAGTTCCGATATTACTGACGACGAATTCGAAGCACTGCTCGACCAACTGCACGGCAAGGGTAACTTTGCTGTCGAGGCACTGGAGTCGGCCATTGCTTGCGTGCCAGCACCTGCCGCGCCAGCCGCCGCAGCGGTCGGCAGCGATCTGATCACCGATCACGAATTTGAATCGCTGCTCGATGAGTTGCACGGCAAAGGCAAGTTCAGCGAAGTCGGCACCGCGACGGTTGCCAGCGGATCGAACACGTCCGTTGCCGCGCCGGCCGCGAAGGCTGCGGCGCCGAAACCGGTGACCAGGGCACCCGAGCCAAAAGCCGAAACGCCGGCTGCTGCCGCTGCACCGGCTGCTGCGCGTGCCCCGGCCGCGCCACCGGCGGAAAAGCCGGCGAGCGAAGCCGAGACCACCGTACGCGTCGACACCGCGCGTCTCGACGAGATCATGAACATGGTCGGCGAGTTGGTGTTGGTGCGTAACCGCCTGGTCCGCCTGGGCCTCAACAGCGGCGACGAAGCCATGTCCAAGGCCGTGTCGAACCTCGACGTGGTCACCGCCGACCTGCAAACCGCGGTCATGAAGACCCGGATGCAACCGATCAAGAAAGTCTTCGGGCGCTTCCCGCGCCTGGTTCGCGACCTGGCCCGCCAGCTCAAGAAAGAGATCAACCTGGAACTGGTCGGCGAAGAAACCGACCTCGACAAGAACCTCGTCGAGGCCCTGGCCGACCCGTTGGTCCACTTGGTGCGCAACGCGGTCGACCACGGCATCGAGTCACCGGAAGAACGCGAGGCCTCGGGCAAGTCCCGTGGCGGCAAGGTGATTCTTGCAGCCGAGCAGGAGGGCGACCACATCCTGCTGTCGATCTCCGATGACGGTAAAGGCATGGACCCGAACGTCCTGCGTTCCATCGCGGTTAAACGCGGCGTGATGGACAAGGATGCCGCCGATCGTCTGAGCGACACCGAATGCTACAACCTGATCTTCGCCCCGGGTTTCTCGACCAAGACCGAGATCTCCGACGTATCGGGTCGCGGCGTGGGCATGGACGTGGTGAAAACCAAGATTTCCCAGCTCAACGGTTCGATCAACATCTACTCGGCCAAGGGCCAGGGTTCGAAGATTGTCATCAAGGTGCCGCTGACCCTGGCGATCATGCCGACGCTGATGGTCATGCTCGGCAACCAGGCGTTTGCGTTCCCGCTGGTGAACGTCAACGAGATCTTCCACCTCGACCTGTCGACCACCAACGTCGTGGACGGCCAGGAAGTGGTGATCGTGCGGGACAAGGCACTGCCATTGTTCTATCTCAAACGCTGGCTGGTCCGCTCCGCCGCTCACGAAGAGCAGCGCGAAGGCCACGTGGTGATCCTTTCGGTGGGCACCCAGCGGATCGGCTTTGTCGTCGATCAACTGGTGGGCCAGGAAGAAGTGGTCATCAAGCCATTGGGCAAAATGCTCCAGGGAACGCCGGGCATGTCCGGCGCCACCATCACCGGTGACGGCCGCATCGCGCTGATTCTCGATGTTCCGAGCATGCTCAAGCGTTACGCCACACGGCGTATTTGATTCTGGTGGAGCGGGGCGCCTGGCCTCGCTCCATCTAATGGAGTGTTTATGGCAGTCAAAGTCCTGGTGGTGGACGATTCGGGGTTTTTCCGCCGCCGCGTCTCGGAAATTCTTTCAGCGGATTCCAATATCCAGGTCGTCGGCACGGCGACCAACGGCAAAGAGGCGATCGATCAGGCACTGGCCCTCAAGCCCGACGTGATCACCATGGACTACGAGATGCCGATGATGGACGGCATCACCGCCGTGCGGCACATCATGCAACGCTGCCCGACCCCGGTCCTGATGTTCTCTTCGCTGACCCACGAAGGCGCCCGGGTCACCCTCGATGCGCTGGATGCCGGTGCGGTGGACTTCCTGCCGAAGAATTTCGAAGACATCTCGCGCAACCCCGAGAAGGTCAAGCAACTGCTGTGCGAGAAGATCCTGAGCATCTCGCGCAGCAATCGTCGCATCAGCACTTACAGTGCGCCGGCCCCTGTGGCCGCATCCGCTCCAACACCTGCGCCTTTGAGCGTTGGCAGTTACGGCAGCAGTGCGCCCGTGCGTCCGGCACCGGCACCGATCCCTGCGCGTACGCATGCGGCCACCGCGTCGTCGCCCGCGCCGAAACGCAAAGCCTACAAGCTGGTGGCCATCGGTACGTCCACCGGCGGCCCGGTCGCCCTGCAACGAGTGTTGACCCAATTGCCGACCAACTTCCCGGCTCCGATCGTGCTGGTTCAACACATGCCGGCCGCTTTCACCAAGGCCTTCGCCGAGCGCCTGGACAAGCTCTGCCGCATCAGCGTCAAGGAAGCCGAGGATGGCGACATCCTGCGTCCGGGCCTGGCGCTGCTGGCGCCGGGTGGCAAGCAGATGATGATCGACGGTCGTGGCGCGGTGAAAATCCTCCCGGGTGACGAGCGCCTGAATTACAAGCCGTGCGTGGACATCACCTTCGGTTCGGCAGCCAAGTCCTACGGCGACAAGGTTCTGGCGGTGGTCCTGACCGGCATGGGCGCCGACGGCCGTGAAGGCGCGCGCCTGCTCAAGCAGGGCGGCGGTTCGATCTGGGCACAGGACGAAGCCAGTTGCGTGATCTACGGCATGCCGATGGCCATCGTCAAAGCTGAACTCGCCGACGCGGTGTACAGCCTGGACGACATTGGCAAGCACCTGGTCGAGGCCTGTATCTGATGGATGTTCTAAGCCTGATCGGCATCATCATGGCCTTCGTCGCCATTATCGGCGGCAACTACCTCGAAGGCGGTCATCTCGGCGCACTGGCCAACGGCCCGGCAGCGCTGATCGTGCTCGGCGGCACCATTGGCGCCGCGCTACTGCAATCGCCGATGAGCGCCTTCAAGCGCGCCATGCAGATCCTCGCCTGGATCCTGTTTCCGCCCCGTGTCGACCTGGCCGGTGGCATCGACCGCGTAGTGAACTGGAGCCTGACCGCCCGCAAGGAAGGCCTGCTGGGCCTTGAAGGTATCGCCGACGCCGAGCCCGACAACTACGCGCGCAAAGGTCTGCAACTGCTGGTCGACGGCGCCGAGCCGGAAGCGATCCGCAGCATTCTGGAAGTGGACTTCTACACCCAGGAAAGCCGCGACATCGAAGCGGCCAAAGTCTTCGAAAGCATGGGCGGTTACGCGCCGACCATCGGCATCATCGGTGCGGTGATGGGCCTGATTCATGTCATGGGCAACCTCGCTGATCCATCGCAACTGGGCAGTGGTATTGCCGTGGCATTCGTCGCCACCATCTACGGCGTGGCCAGTGCCAACCTGGTGCTGCTGCCGATTGCCGCCAAACTCAAATCCATCGCGTTGCGCCAGTCGCGTTATCGCGAAATGTTGCTGGAAGGGCTGCTGTCGATCGCCGAAGGTGAAAACCCTCGCTCCATTGAGTTGAAGCTCCAAGGCTTCATGGATTAAGGGAATAAGCTCATGGCTCGCCGTCGCCAGCATGAAGAACACGTCAACCACGAACGCTGGCTGGTGTCCTATGCGGACTTCATCACCTTGCTGTTCGCCTTTTTCGTGGTGATGTACTCGATCTCTTCGATCAACGAAGGCAAATACAAGGTCATTTCCGAAGCGCTGATCGGGGTCTTCACCGATTCCGATCGTTCGCTCAAGCCGATCCCCATCGGTGACGAGCGGCCGAAGACCGTGACCCCGGCCAAGCCACTGGTCAAGGACAGTGACCAGGTCGATGCCGGTGTCGCGGGCGCCAGCGATCCACTGAAAAGCATCGCCGACGACATCAGTGCAGCGTTCGGTGACCTGATCAGCTCCAACCAGATGACCGTGCGCGGCAATGAGTTGTGGGTCGAGATCGAGCTCAATTCCAGCCTGTTGTTCGGCAGCGGCGACGCCATGCCCAGCGACATCGCGTTCAACATCATCGACAAGGTCGCGGCGATCCTGAAGCCGTTCGACAACCCGATTCATGTCGAAGGTTTCACCGACGATCAACCGATTCGCACCGCGCAGTACCCGACCAACTGGGAGCTGTCTTCGGCCCGCTCGGCCAGCATCGTGCGCATGCTGGCAATGCAAGGGGTGAACCCCGGTCGCCTGGCTTCGGTGGGCTACGGCGAGTTTCAGCCGGTGGCCAACAACGCCACCGCTGAAGGCCGCGCACGCAACCGTCGCGTGGTGCTGGTGGTGTCGCGCAACCTCGATGTTCGCCGCAGCCTGACCGGCACCGGAACCGCCCATGCGCAACCGGATGCCGCATTGAAGCGTGCTGGCACACAAACTGCACCGACACCGGTCAAGTCGCCGGTACGAGAGAGCGCCGTCAATTCTCCGTCACCCGCATTAACACGTTGAGCTATTTCTCGGTCGATCCATTCGGTCGGGAGGAACAATCCGAATGAGAGTCTGGGCAGTCGCCAATCAAAAGGGTGGTGTCGGTAAAACCACTTCCTCCATCGCTTTAGCCGGTTTACTGGCGGAGGCGGGCAAGCGCGTGGTCGTGGTCGATCTCGACCCCCACGGCTCGATGACCAGCTACTTCGGCTACGATCCCGACGCCCTGGAGCACAGCAGCTACGACTTGTTCTTGCACAAGGGCAGCGTGCCGCAAGGCCTGCCGGGTCAACTGCTGCTGTCGACCAGTGACGAACGCATCTCCCTGTTGCCCTCCAGCACCGCGCTGGCCACCCTTGAGCGCCAGTCGCCGGGGCAGAGCGGTTTGGGCCTGGTGATTGCCAAGAGCCTGGCGCAACTGTGGCAGGACTTCGATTACGCGGTGATCGACAGCCCGCCATTGCTCGGCGTGCTGATGGTCAATGCCTTGGCGGCCAGCCAGCAACTGGTGATCCCGGTGCAGACCGAACACCTGGCGGTCAAGGGCCTGGAGCGCATGGTCAACACCCTGGCGATGATCAACCGCTCGCGCAAACAGGCGTTGCCATTCACCATCGTGCCGACCCTGTTTGACCGACGCACCCAGGCGTCCCTCGGGACGTTGCGCGTGCTGCGCGACAAATTCCCCGAGGAAATCTGGCAGGGCTACATCCCGGTGGACACGCGCCTGCGCGATGCCAGCCGCGCCGGTCTGACGCCTTCGCAGTTCGACGGCAAGAGCCGTGGCGTTCTGGCTTATCGCGCGTTGCTCAAGCATCTGCTGGCGGCGCAACTTGTTGCGCAGGTGGCGTGACATGACCCCGACCCCTGTAGGAGCGAGCATGCTCGCGATGGTCGTCAACGATGACGCGGGAAACCTGACACCCCGTGGCGCTCTCAGGTTCATCGCGAGCATGCTCGCTCCTACAGGTGCGTGCTCATGAACCGGCCATTGAAGACCACTTCGCGCCCGCAACTGGCATTGCAGTCCTACCTGGACAGCTTGCTGCAGGACGTGACTGAGGAGCTGACGCCGCCAGTAGAGGCGGTGGTCGAGGAGATCGCAGCCGAAGCCGTATTGGACGAGTTCCAGGCTGCGGTACTCGAAGAGCAGGCTCGCGATGCCCGCACAGCGACGGTCATTGCCGCCCCGGTACAGGCATCGGTAGCGCCATCGGCCAAGGCTCCCGTTGCCTTTGCCGTGGCCGAAGCCCCAGCACCCGTCATGGCGCCGGTGTCCACCATCGCTCCGCTGCTGCAAGCGCTGGTGCCGCCACCGGTCGAGGTGCCGCCAGCACTGGAGCCCGACGTCGCCGAGGTACAGCAGACGCTGGTGCCGCCCGTCGTCGAAGTGCGTCTGCCACCGAGCAACACGCCGCCCCCGGTTGAGTCCGACGGTCGTCCGTCCTGGGCTGCCGAGCCCTTCGAATGCCTGCTGTTCGATGTCGCCGGTTTGACCCTGGCGGTGCCGCTGGTGTGCCTGGGGTCGATTTATTCCCTGGCCGGTCACGAGCTGACGCCGTTGTTCGGCCAGCCGGAGTGGTTCCTGGGCATCCTGCCGAGCCAGGCCGGCAACCTCAAGGTGCTCGATACCGCGCGTTGGGTCATGCCCGACCGTTACCGCGACGATTTCAGGCAGGGCCTGCAATACGTGATTTCGGTACAAGGCTACGAATGGGGGCTGGCGGTGCATCAGGTTAGCCGCTCGTTGCGTCTGGACCCGAATGAAATCAAATGGAGAAGCCATCGAGGTCAGCGGCCATGGCTCGCCGGCACGGTGATTGAACACATGTGCGCCTTGCTCGATGTCGCCTCGTTGGCCGAGTTGATCGCCAGCGGCGGCGCCAAGCACATGCCTGGCGGTAAGCCGGGCCAAAAACCGACATCAGTCAAATAAACAAAACAGGCGACGTCACCCTGATGGCGTTGCACGGAACACACACCGCCAGGGCGGTTTCTTGAGGGGCTGGGTATGAATGACAAGGCAACGGCGGCAAAGGGTTCCGAAGATCCGATCCTGCAATGGGTCACCTTCAAGCTGGACAACGAGACCTACGGCATCAACGTGATGCGCGTCCAGGAAGTCCTGCGCTACACCGAAATCGCCCAGGTCCCGGGTGCCCCGAGCTACGTGCTGGGCATCATCAACCTGCGCGGCAACGTCGTCACCGTGATCGACACCCGCCAGCGCTTCGGCCTGATGAATGCCGAGATCAGCGACAACACCCGTATCGTCATCATCGAAGCCGACAAGCAGGTGGTCGGGATCATGGTCGACAGCGTGGCCGAAGTGGTTTACCTGCGTCAGTCGGAAATCGAAACCGCGCCGAACGTGGGTAACGAAGAGTCCGCCAAGTTCATTCAAGGCGTGTGCAACAAGAACAACGAACTGCTCATCCTGGTCGAGCTCGACAAGATGATGAGCGAAGAAGAATGGTCGGAACTGGAGAGTATCTGATTGATTCTCGAGGTTGCGGTCATTGTCCTGTTCCTGTTTTGGGCAGGCACGCTGGCGATGTTCCTGGCGTACATTCGCGCTCAAAAACAGATCGCCGCGCAACAGGCCAAGGGTGATGCGCTGCGTGATCAGCGCATCAAGGACCTGGCCAAGCGCGTCGACGACTACCAGAACGGCAATGTGCGCATGGGCGAAGACCTGCACGAGCTGCGGGCGATCGTTGCGCCGTTGCCGGACAAACTCGCTCAGCTGGAACAGCGTGATCCTTCAAGCCTGTCGTTCGCCCAGGCGGCGCGACTGGTCGGGATGGGCGCCAGCGTCAACGAACTGACCCAGTCCTGCGGCTTGACCCAGGCTGAGGCGGAGTTGATGAGTAAGCTGCACAAGAACTGACAGCTGTAGGAGCGAGCTCGCTCGCGATGGACGTCAACGATGACGCGGGCCTCCTGGAGAAACGCGGCGCTCATACCTCCATCGCGAGCAAGCTCGCTCCTACAGTGGTTCTATGTCGGACACAATATCCGTGTTCACTGAAGATCAAATGTGGGAGCGAGCTTGCTCGCGATGGCGTCTTCGAATGCGCAGCGATCTTCCCCGCGATCCGACTCATTCCTCTCTATCCTCAGACAGGGATTACGCTGTCGTAGTCTCCTGCCTATAACATTCTCAGATCCCACCGTCTTGTGATCGCAACCAGCGATCAGTAGTTTGATCTGCTCAAACATACACAGTGCCAGGAAGGCTTATGATCGACATTTTGCGTGGTACACCGCTGTGGGTTTATGCGGTGTTTTTTATTCTGAGTTACTACGGCGTCATCGCCTGTTTCAGGAGCCACGTATCGAAAAGGTCATTGCAGATATCACCCGTGATATTCGTGGCTTTGTCCCTCGCATCGCTCAATCCCTCCCAGGAAATTGCAATCCAGCTTTCAGTCTATGCATTGGGATTGCTGGCGGGGTGGTTGCTGGCACTGCGTTTTTTCTCGTACAACAATGTGCAGTGCGGGGGGCAACATCTGGTTCTACCCGGTACGATCAAGGTACTGATTGTGTATTGGGGCTTTTTTGCCTGGCGTTATTACGAAGGTTACCAGGCGGCCATGTACCCGGAACTGGCCAATGAAATGTCGGCGGTTGCAGGGGCGGCGCTGGGGGCAGGGCTCATCAATGGTCTGATTGTCGGTCGCAGTTTCAAGCTATTGCGTTTTTTCAAGTTTGAACACGTGACGCCCCGGAGTTGATGAGCAAGTTGCGCAAGAACTGAGTTTTACAGTTCCTTGAGATTGCTATCGCGAGCAAGCTCGCTCCCACAGTAGTTGTATCTCGTACACAAAATACGTGTTCGCTGAAGATCAAATGTGGGAGCGAGCTTGCTCGCGATGGCGGCCTTGAAAACTCAGCAGTCTTCCCCGCGTTCGGTAACATCCTTCTCCACCATTAGCGCATCCGGATCCTGCCCCGCCGGAAACTTCCCCTTCAAATTCCACGCAAACGCAATGATCTCGGCAATCGTCAGATAGAGCTCCTGCGGAATGCTGTCCCCCAGCTCCATCCGCGCCAGCAATCTCACCAGCTCGGCATTTTCATAGATCGGCACTTCGCAGTCGCGGGCAATCCGCAGGATTTCTTCCGCCAGCGCTTCGTCGCCCTTGGCGGCGAGGGTGGGGGCGTGGCTGCCGTCGTATTTGAGAGCGATGGCCTGGCGTGGGGCGTTGGGGTTTTTCATGCGGTTTCGTCGACCCAGCGTTGTTCGAGGCGGGTTTGCGGGCCTTGGGGCGGTGTGCCGAGGTGGCAATCCAGGTCGCCGACGTTCAGGCCGGCGGACAGCAAGCGGTCACGCAGCCCGGCGAGGTTGCTTTCGATCAGGCTGGCGGTGTACGGCCGCTCGGCCCAGAGCTGGCTGGAGAGGCTGCCCTTGATCAGTTGCGCCTGAATTTGCAGCGGCCCCAAAGGCTCCATGGCGAATGCCAGTTCCACGCGCCACAGCTGTTGTTTGGGTTCGCGTTCTTCGCGACGTTCCTTCGGCTGTTCTTTTTCGGGTGAGTCTTCACGCTGGAACTTGACCTGCAAGGGCACGATGTCCTGCATGTTGCGCATCGGGATTTCCAGCTGCCAGGTGCTCATCAGCCGTCCGTCGGCGGTTACGCCGGTCTGTTCCAGGCTCGACAGTTGATGGCTTTGCAGGCGTGAAACCGCGGCGGCGGCCAGGCGCAGCAGGTGGTCGAGGTCGTTTTCACCCTCGGCGCTTTGCAGCAGGCGCTCGGGCAGCGGGAAAACGCTCGGCGACGGTTTGGCACTGACCTGGCCGAGCATGCCCAGGGCATTGCGGACAAAGTTCGGCATGGCCTGGGCCAGGGTATTGGCGGCGATGATCGCGCCGAGGCTGGTGTTGGCCGGCAAGCCCTGACTCAATTGCGCAACCAGTTTGAGCAGGTCGCCTTTCATGTCCGGTGCGAGCGTCGGGTTTTGCCCGGTCAGCAGTTTGCTTTCGAGAAACACACCGCTGCTGGCCAGGGCCTGGGCCAGGCCCTTGGGGGTGCTCAACTGTTGAACGTCCGGCAGGCCGGCGAGCAACCGGGCAGCGGCGCTGCGCAATTCAACGGATGTCTGGTCCGAGGGCGCAAGGTTCTGCAGGAGCTTGAGCAAGCCGTCCAGCGAGCCCTGGCGGCTTTGCTGGTCGAGCAGTTGCCGGGTCACCGCCAGTTGTTCCTGTCGGCTGCTCAGGGGCACGAATTTCACGGTCTGGGCGTCCTGCACCTGAGCGCTCAACAAGGTGCCGATGCGCAAGGGCTGCGGGCTGTCGATGCTCAGGGTGCTGCCGCTCAGTGCGGTGTTGAGCAGGCTCACCATCGAGCGAAACACCATGGGCTGGCCGGGCACCTGGGGCAGCACTTGCGAGGTCAGCACTTTGCCCTGCAGCAGGGTGCCAACGGGCAGTTGCGCGGTGTCGAGGCGGGTGAGGGTGGCGACGTTGGAGGCAATGGCCTGTTGCACCGTCACGGCCAGGTTGCCGGCCGAGGGCTGGGTGACAACCAGCGTGGTGCCTTGGGCCAGCGGTTGATTGCTGCTGGTCTGGACCGTGGTCTGGCGGCCGCTGTCGAGGGTGACCTTGAGCAGCATCTGGAAAGTCTGGTCCGCCTGCTTGAGCGACAACACTTCAGCCTGGGCGGTTTGACCGACGCTGATCAGCCCCTCCACCGGCGTCAGCAACTTGAGCAACTCGCCGCTGACCACCGGCGGGCGCGAAGTCGCCGGGAGGGTTTGCGGTAGCGGGAGGATGTTCATTTCGCCTGTCATACGCGGTCACAACCTGAGGAAAATGCACTCTTTAGAGTAAGGTCTGGCATGTATAATGCCGCGCCGTTGTATCCAAAAATGGCGAAAACTTTGCAATTGTTTGACGCAGCTCTCTAGAACAAGACGTCATTGCATCTATGCTGCATCTCTTTAACGGCCGCGCCAGAGCCGACTTGAACCGTATAAGGCCCGTGAACCCTTGACCAGTCCTGTCCTGCAAACCGTTGCCCTTGCCTGTGAGCGAGACCTTCGGCTGCTCTTCGAAAATCTCGATTTGCGACTGGCCAGTGGCGAAATGGTACAGATCAGCGGCCCCAACGGCAGCGGCAAGACCAGCCTGTTGCGCCTGCTCTCGGGGCTGATGCAGCCGACCGCCGGTCAGGTGCTGCTCAACGGTCAGCCGCTGAACGAACAACGTGGCGAACTGGCGCGCAACCTGCTGTGGATCGGCCACGCGGCCGGGATCAAGGATTTGCTGACGCCGGAAGAGAACCTGAGCTGGCTGTGTGCCTTGCATCATCCGGCGACCCACGAGGCGATCTGGCAGGCGCTGGCCGCGGTCGGGCTGCGTGGATTCGAGGATGTGCCTTGTCACACCCTGTCTGCCGGTCAGCAGCGTCGCGTCGCTCTGGCGCGCCTGTATCTGGACAGTCCGCCGCTCTGGATCCTCGATGAACCCTTTACCGCCCTCGACAAGCAGGGCGTGGCACAGCTTGAATCTCATCTGGCCGGCCACTGCGAACGCGGCGGCATGGTGGTGTTGACCACTCATCACACGCTGAGCCGGATGCCGGCCGGTTATCGCGACATCGATCTGGGGAGCTGGGCCGTATGAGTGTTTTCGGCCTGTTGGTCGCCCGCGAAGCTCGTCTGCTGTTCCGCCGTCCGGCGGAACTGGCCAATCCGCTGGTGTTCTTCGCCATCGTCGTTTCGCTGTTCCCGCTGGCGGTCGGCCCCGAGTCTCAATTGTTGCAAACCTTGTCTCCGGGGCTGGTCTGGGTCGCGGCACTTTTATCGGTCCTGCTCTCGCTGGACGGGCTTTTCCGCAGTGATTTCGAGGATGGATCGCTTGAACAGTGGGTCCTTTCGCCGCACCCCCTGGCTCTTCTGGTTTTGGCCAAGGTGCTGGCACACTGGGCTTTTTCCGGCCTGGCACTGGTTTTGCTCGCGCCCTTGCTGGCGCTGATGCTCGGTTTGCCTGCCGCCTGTCTGCCAGTGTTGCTGCTTTCGTTGCTGCTCGGTACACCGGTACTGAGCCTGCTCGGTGCGGTGGGCGCGGCGCTGACGGTGGGCTTGAAGCGTGGTGGCCTGTTGCTGGCACTGCTGATACTGCCGTTGTACATCCCGGTGTTGATCCTTGGCAGTGGCGCCTTGCAGGCTGCCTTGCAGGGGATGCCGGCGACCGGTTATCTCCTGTGGCTTGGCAGCCTGACCGCCTTGGCGATAACCCTGACACCTTTTGCAATAGCTGCTGGCCTGAAGATCAGCGTCGGCGAATAATGAGGTCTGGTTAAAAAATGACCAGCAAAGGCCCTGGCTCTTCACAGTAAAGAGCAACCGTGATGGAAACAGTATGAACTGGACGTGGTTTCACAAGCTTGGCTCGCCCAAATGGTTTTACGGCATCAGCGGCAAACTGCTGCCCTGGCTGAGCGTCGCGGCGTTGCTGCTGATCAGCATTGGCGTGGTCTGGGGCCTGGCCTTCGCGCCGCCGGACTACCAGCAGGGCAACAGCTTTCGCATCATCTATATCCACGTTCCGGCCGCCATGCTGGCGCAGTCCATCTACGTGATGCTGGCGGTGTGCGGCATCGTCGGCCTCGTGTGGAAGATGAAACTGGCCGACGTCGCCCTGCAATGCGCGGCGCCCATCGGTGCCTGGATGACCGCCGTGGCGCTGGTCACCGGGGCGATCTGGGGCAAGCCGACCTGGGGCTCGTGGTGGGTCTGGGATGCACGCCTTACGTCCATGCTTATCCTGCTTTTCCTGTACTTCGGTCTCATTGCGCTGGGCAACGCGATCAGCAATCGTGACAGCGCGGCCAAGGCCTGTGCGGTGCTGGCGATCGTCGGCGTGATCAACATCCCGATCATCAAATACTCGGTGGAATGGTGGAACACCCTGCACCAGGGCGCGACCTTCACCCTCACCGAAAAACCGGCGATGCCGGCCGAAATGTGGCTGCCACTGCTGCTCACGGCGTTGGGTTTCTACTGTTTCTTCGGCGCGGTGCTGTTGCTGCGCATGCGTCTTGAAGTGCTCAAGCGCGAAGCCCGGGCCAGTTGGGTCAAAACCGAAGTGGAAAACAGCCTGGAGGTCGCTCGATGAGCTTTGCTTCATTCGGCGACTTCATCGCCATGGGCCATCATGGCCTGTATGTCTGGTCAGCCTATGGCATCTGCCTGGCGGTACTGACCCTCAACGTGGCGGCGCCGATCCTGGCCCGCAAGCGGTATCTGCAACAAGAGGCGCGTCGTCTGCGCCGGGAGAACGGCAAGTGAATCCGCTGCGCAAAAAGCGTCTTATCATCATTCTCGCGATCCTGGTCGGGGTCGGCGCTGCCGTCGGCCTGGCCCTGAGCGCCCTGCAGCAGAACATCAACCTGTTTTACACACCGACCCAGATCGCCAACGGCGAAGCCCCGCAGGACACGCGCATTCGTGCCGGCGGCATGGTCGAGGCCGGTTCCTTGCAGCGCTCCGGCGACTCACTGGACGTGAAGTTTGTCGTCACCGACTTCAACAAATCCGTGACCATCACTTATCGCGGCATCCTGCCGGACCTGTTCCGCGAAGGGCAGGGCATCGTCGCCCTGGGCAAGCTCAACGCTGACGGCGTGGTGGTGGCCGATGAAGTGCTGGCCAAGCACGACGAGAAATACATGCCGCCGGAAGTGACCAAGGCGTTGAAAGACAGCGGCCAGTCGGCACCCACTCCCGCGAAAGAGGGCTAACTGATGACAGCTGGAATCTTCATTCCCGAGTTGGGCCACCTGGCCATGATCCTGGCGCTGTGTTTCGCGCTGGTTCAGGCCGTGGTGCCATTGGTCGGTGCCTGGCGCGGTGACCGTTTCTGGATGAGCCTGGCTCAGCCGGCCGCGTGGGGGCAGTTCGCGTTTTTACTGTTCGCCTTCGGTTGCCTGACCTACGCCTTCATGGTCGATGACTTCTCCGTGGCTTATGTGGCCAACAACTCCAACAGCGCCTTGCCGTGGTACTACAAGTTCAGCGCCGTATGGGGTGCCCACGAAGGTTCCCTGCTGTTGTGGGCCTTGATTCTCGGCGGCTGGACCTTCGCGGTGTCGGTGTTTTCCCGGCAGTTGCCGCAGGTCATGCTGGCCCGCGTGCTGGCGGTGATGGGCATGATCAGCACCGGTTTCCTGCTGTTCCTGATCATGACCTCCAACCCGTTCAAGCGCATCCTGCCGCAAATGCCCACCGACGGTGCCGACCTCAACCCCTTGCTGCAAGACATCGGCCTGATCGTTCACCCGCCGATGCTGTACATGGGCTACGTCGGTTTCTCCGTGGCGTTTGCTTTCGCCATCGCGGCGCTGATGGGCGGTCGCCTGGATGCCGCGTGGGCGCGCTGGTCGCGTCCATGGACCATCGTGGCCTGGGCGTTCCTCGGCATCGGTATCACCCTCGGTTCGTGGTGGGCTTACTACGAACTCGGCTGGGGTGGCTGGTGGTTCTGGGACCCGGTGGAAAACGCCTCGTTCATGCCATGGCTGGTGGGCACCGCACTGATTCACTCGCTGGCGGTCACGGAAAAACGTGGCGTGTTCAAGAGCTGGACCGTGTTGTTGGCCATCGCCGCATTCTCCTTGAGTCTGCTGGGCACCTTCCTCGTGCGTTCCGGCGTGCTGACCTCGGTGCACGCCTTTGCCTCCGACCCGGAGCGCGGGGTGTTCATCCTGATTTTCCTGCTGTTCGTGGTCGGCGGTTCGCTGACCCTGTTCGCCCTGCGCGCGCCGGTGGTCAAGAGCCAGGTCGGCTTCAACCTCTGGTCCCGGGAAACCCTGTTGCTGGGCAACAACCTGGTGCTGGTGGTGGCGGCTTCGATGATCCTGCTCGGCACCTTGTATCCGCTGATTCTGGACGCCATGACCGGCGCCAAGCTGTCGGTCGGCCCGCCGTACTTCAACGCGTTGTTCATCCCGTTGATGGCGTTGCTGATGATGGTGATGGCGGTCGGCGTGATCGTGCGCTGGAAAGACACCCCGGTGAAATGGCTGGTGAGCATGCTCACCCCGGTCCTGCTCGGCAGCGCCGCGCTGGCAGTAGTGGCCGGCGTCGCCTACGGCGATTTCAACTGGGCCGTGCTCGCGACCTTCATGCTCGCCGCCTGGGTATTGCTGGCCGGTGTGCGTGACATCTTTGACAAGACCCGTCACAAGGGCCTGATCAAGGGCCTGCCAACCCTGACCCGCAGCTACTGGGGCATGCAGATCGCGCACTTGGGTATCGCCGTGTGTGCGCTGGGTGTCGTGCTGTCGAGCCAGAACAGTGCCGAGCGCGACCTGCGCCTGGCGCCGGGTGAATCCATGGCCCTGGGCGGCTATCAGTTCGTCTTTGAAGGCGCCAAGCACTTCGAAGGCCCGAACTTCACCTCCGACAAGGGCACCGTGCGGGTGATCCGCAACGGCAAGGAAATCAGCGTGCTGCACCCGGAAAAACGCCTGTATACCGTGCAGAACTCGGTGATGACCGAAGCGGGCATCGACGCCGGTTTCACCCGCGACCTCTATGTCGCCCTCGGTGAACCCTTGGGCAACGGCGCCTGGGCTGTGCGCGTGCATGTCAAACCGTTCGTGCGCTGGATCTGGTTCGGCGGTTTGTTGACCGGCTTCGGCGGGTTGCTGGCGGCGCTGGATCGGCGTTATCGGGTCAAGGTCAAAAGCCGCGTGCGCGAAGCACTGGGCATGTCGGGAGCCACTGCATGAAGCGTTGGTTGATGTTGTTGCCACTGGCGATTTTTCTGGTGGTCGCTGTATTCCTTTACCGTGGGTTGTACCTTCGCCCGGCCGAGCTGCCTTCGGCCATGATCAACAAGCCGTTCCCGGAGTTTTCCCTGCCATCGGTGCAAGGCGACAAGACCCTGACCCGCGCTGACATTCTGGGCAAACCGGCGCTGGTCAACGTCTGGGGCACCTGGTGCATTTCCTGCCGGGTCGAGCACCCGGTGCTGAACAAACTGGCCCAGCAGGGCGTGGTGATCTACGGCATCAACTACAAGGACGTCAACGCCGACGCCTTGAAGTGGCTGACGGACTTCCATAACCCGTATGTGCTGGACATTCGTGACGACGAAGGCTCGCTGGGCCTGAACCTCGGCGTGTATGGCGCGCCGGAAACCTTCTTCATCGACGCCAAGGGCATCATCCGCGACAAGTTCGTCGGCGTGATCGACGAGCAGGTCTGGCGCGAAAAACTGGCGGGCAAGTACCAGGCGCTGGTCGACGAGGCCAAGCCATGAAGCGCTGGATCGCTGCCGTTATCCTGGGCTTGAGCCTGGCGGGCGTGGCCCACGCGGCCATCGATACCTACGAGTTCGCCAAGGAAGAAGATCGCGAGCGTTTTCGCGAGCTGACCAAAGAGCTGCGTTGCCCCAAGTGCCAGAACCAGGACATCGCCGACTCCAACGCACCGATTGCCGCCGATCTGCGCAAAGAGATTTTCCGCATGCTCGGCGAGGGCAAGGACAACCAGCAGATCATCGACTTCATGGTCGACCGCTACGGTGATTTCGTCCGCTACAAGCCTGCGCTGAACGCCAAGACCGCCTTGCTCTGGTTCGGCCCCGCCGGCCTGCTGCTGGGCGGTGTCGTGATCATCGCGGTGATCGTCCGCCGTCGTCGCGTGCAACGCGCCGGCACCCCGGGCTCGCTTTCTGCCGAGGAGCGCTCGCGCCTCGACCACCTGTTGGATAAAACCAAGAATGATTGATTTCTGGCTCGCTGCAGGTCTGCTGCTTCTGGTTGCCCTGAGTTTTCTGTTGATCCCGGTGCTGCGCAGCCGTCGCGCCCAGCGCGAAGAGGATCGTACCGCCCTGAACGTCGCGCTTTATCAGGAGCGCGTGGCTGAGTTGCAGACTCAGCAGGAAGAGGGCGTACTCGATGCGGCGCAAATGGACGCCGGTCGCGCCGAAGCCGCCCGTGAATTGCTGGCGGACACCGAGGGCGCTGAAGCGCCACGGGTGTCGCGCCTGGGCAAACCCTTGCCGTTGCTGGCGGCCATTCTGGTGCCGGTGCTGGGCCTGGGCCTGTATCTGCATTTCGGTGCCAGCGACAAGGTCGAACTGACCCGCGAATTCTCCCAGGCACCCCAGTCGATGGAAGAGATGACCCAGCGTCTGGAGCGTGCGGTCGCCGCTCAGCCGGATTCCGCTGAAGGCATGTACTTCCTCGGTCGTACCTACATGGCTCAGGATCGCCCGGCGGACGCGGCGAAGATGTTCGAACGCACCGTGAACCTGGCCGGTCGCCAGCCCGAACTGCTCGGTCAGTGGGCCCAGGCCCAGTACTTCGCCGATGGCAAGAAGTGGTCGGACAAGGTCCAGGCCCTGACCGACGAAGCGCTCAAGGTCGACCCGAAAGAAGTCACCAGCCTGGGCCTGCTGGGCATTGCCGCGTTTGAAAGCGAGCGTTATCAGGACGCCATCGATTACTGGAATCGCCTGTTGGCGCAGTTGCCGCCGGAGGACAAATCCCGCGAGGCGCTGCAAGGCGGGATTACCCGGGCCACGGAGAAGCTGGTGGCCAGTGGCGGCAAGGTTGCGCAAGCACCGGCGGCGAAGGCCGCGGCGCTGCTCAAGGTCAGCGTCGATCTGGCAGCGGACCTCAAATCCAAGGTCCAGCCTGGCGACAGCGTGTTCATCTTCGCCCGTGCGATCTCCGGTCCTCCGGCCCCGCTGGCGGTCAAGCGCATGACCGTGGCCGACCTGCCGGTGACCGTCGAACTGGGTGATGCCGACGCAATGATGCCGCAATTGAAACTGTCGAACTTCCCTGAAGTCCAACTGGTTGCGCGCATTTCCCGTGCCGGCAAACCGACCGCCGGCGAATGGATCGGTCGCAGCCAGCCCCTGGCCAGCAGCACCACCGCGCCGCAAACACTGACCATCGACAGCCCGGACAAATAACAGGAAAACGCAATCATGACCGCATTCGCTCGTATCACCCTGCTCAGCGTCGTTATGGGGTTAAGCGCTTGTGCGGTCCAGCAGCCAACGGAACATCAGGCACCACCACCGCCGTTCCCGCCGTCGCAGCCGAGTCCCACGCCATCGACGTCGCCTGTACCGAGCAAGCCGACCATCCCGGCCAAACCCTCCAAGCCGTTGCCACGCACTTCTGCGAGCTTCGCGCCACCACCTGGGGGGAATAGCCATTGGGATCCGAAGCTTGGGGTGTATGTGCTGGATGATCAGCCCAATACCTTTTATCGCCAGCGTACCTATTACCGCTGGGATAACGGTTGGAGCCGGTCGATCAGTCCTGACGGGCCGTGGGAAGATACTGACATTCACGGTGTGCCGGGTGGCCTGGGGCGGCAATTCGGGCAGTAACGCAAAGAGGCGACCTTCGGGTCGCCTTTTTTGTGCCTGTTGAAATGTGATTGCCGGGGGATTGCTGAACCCTGTGGGAGCGGGCTTGCTCGCGAAGGCTTTGTGTCGGGCGGAGTGTTTTTTGATGGTGTACGTATCCATTCCTGCGGTAACGGCCACTTATGGTTTCGCCCTTACGGCGAGTCACTTTTTTTACAAGCGCCTAAAAAAAGTAGCCAAAAAAACGCTCGCCCCGAACGTACGGCCCCTCGCTAAGGCTCGGGGTTCCTTCGCTCCGGCATTCATCCGGGGGCATCGCCTCCGGTCGGCTTCGCTCGACCTCCTCTCGATGTGTTCGGCTGCGCCGAACGGCGCTGCGCGCCCACCCCCGGATGAACGCCTCCACTCAGCCTGCCGAGGGGGCGGGTGAATCAAGATCAAAAGCTGCAGGCGAGCTAACGCTCGGCCTGATGAGTGGTGAGGGGCGACGCGGTGGTGTGTGCTGCTGTGCTTTTGTTTTTCTGTGGGAGCGAGCTTGCTCGCGATGGCGGCCTGACAGCTGGACTGATTTTGCAGATATCCCCCAATCCTTGTGGGAGCTGGCTTGCCTGCGATTGCGGCCTGTCAGCCAGCATCAATGTCGGATGTGCCGGCCTCTTCGCGGGCAAGCCCGCTCCCACAGGTTCGGTGTCATTCGAATAGTTTGTGTTCGACGCAAATACTGTGGGAGCGAGCCTGCTCGCGATGGCGGCCTGCCGGCCGACCGAAATTCTGCAGAGAGCTCAACCAGCAACCAGGCCGGCCGGTAGGCCACCTCGCTTTTGCTTTGGCTTTTGATCTTGATCTTCTTGCCCCCTCGTGAGGCCGAGTGGAGGTTCTGCGTAGTGGGCAACCCGGCATGGATGCCGGGTTAGCCGCCGCCGGCCATGGATGGCCGATGGCGGCGGGCCCACGGAGCAGGACCGGAGCGAGGGCATGCCGAGCCTAGGCGAGGCACCGAACGTCAGGGGCAAGAGCCCTTGGTTAGTTGGGGCTTTTCCAAGTAACCCGCTGTAAGAGCGGAACCATAAGCGGCCGTTACCGGAGCAACGGATATGTACACCCTCAAAAATCCATATCGCCTGCCAAGCAGCCATCGCGAGCAAGCTCGCTCCCACAGGTGGCAGATCAAAATCCGCAGCTATCAGCGAATAAAGTGAATCTTCCCGCTGTCGTCATTGCCCATATAAATGCCATACACCCCAGCCTGACGCTCCTCGATATAGCGCTCAAGAATCTGCCGGATCGCCGGGTAGTAGATGCTGTCCCAGGGAATGTCCTCAGGCGCGAAGAACTTGTAGTCGAGGGTTTCCGGCCCGTACTGCCCGGTAATCTCCAGCGCGATGGCGCGGAAGATGATGTACACCTCGCTGATCTGCGGCACGCTGAAAATCGAGTAGGGCGAGACGATTTCCGCACGTACGCCGCTTTCTTCCCAGACCTCGCGCAAGGCCGCCTGCTCGGTGGTCTCGCCGCTTTCCATGAAGCCCGCCGGCAGGGTCCAGGTGCCGGGGCGCGGCGGGATGGCGCGCTGGCACAGCAGGTACTTGCCGTCCTGCTCGATGATGCAGCCGGCAATGATCTTCGGATTGATGTAGTGGATGTAGCCGCAGCTGCGGCACATCAGGCGCTCGTGCGTATCGCCCGGCGGCAACTGTGACCTAAGGTCAGCGCTGCCGCACTTGGGGCAAAAGCTCGGGCTGAACATGTCAGCGACCTATGCGCGGTTCTTTCAGCGCGATGGGCTGGGTGATCGCCGGGATGTCGCCGGTTTCTTCCTGTTTGCGCTTGAGGTAGTCCAGGGCCACGGCCGCAGCCGCACGCACGTGGTCGACGCAAGCCTGGTGGGCGGCCAGCGGGTCACCGCCCTTGATCGCCTCGACCATGCGCTCCATTTCCTGGTTGCTGGCGCCGCGACGGTTTTCCTGGGACACCGAGGTCGCGCGCAGGTAGCTGATGCGTGCCTGCAACTGGCGCAGCTGAGTGGCCGCGACATGGTTGCCCGAGCCTTCGAGCAGCACATCGTAGAAACCTTGCACCGAGTCGATGACCTGTTGCAGTTCGCCGTCTTTGAGCGCCTTGCGGTTTTCTTCGAGGGCTTTTTCCAGGGCCTTGATGTCCTTGGCCTTGGCGCGCAGGGTGAACAGTTGCACGATCAGCCCTTCGAGTACGCAGCGCAGCTCGTAGATGTCCACGGCATCGGCCAGGGTAATGATCGCGACACGCGGGCCCTTGGCGTCGGCGAATTCCACCAGGCCTTCGGATTCCAGGTGACGCAAGGCTTCGCGCACGGAAGTACGGCTGACGCCCAGGCGATCGCACAGATCGCGTTCGACCAGACGGTCTCCCGGCAGGAGCTGGAAGTTCATGATGGCGCTTCGCAGTTTATCCAGCACGATTTCGCGCAGGGTAACGGGGTTGCGATTGACCTTGAAGCTGTCGTCGAGTGGCAGGCGTTTCATGGGGTCCGCTCTGATTGTGGCTGTCCATGCAAAAAGAGCACTTCGATTACGGGAATCTGGGTGCCCGGTCAGATCAAACAGCCAAGGGTTAACTGGAGGCCTCGGCATCGGCTTCGGCGAAGGCTTCACGGGCGAGCCGGAAACTGTCTACGGCAGCGGGGACACCGCAGTAAATGCCGACCTGAAGCAGTATTTCGCGTATTTGCTCACGACTCAGGCCGTTACGCAAGGCGCCGCGCACATGCAGCTTGAGTTCATGGGGCCGGTTGAGGGCCGAGATCATCGCCAGGTTGATCATGCTGCGCTCCTTGAGCGACAAACCCTCTCGGCCCCAGACATGACCCCAACAATATTCGGTGACCATTTCCTGCAACGGTCGGGTGAAGTCGTCGGCGTTCTCGATGGAACGATTGACGTAAGCCTCGCCCAGCACCTGCGTGCGGATCTTCAGGCCTTTTTCATACTTTTCGTTGTTCATTTGCGTAGCTCCCGTGGGCTCAGAGGCCGCCCATCAAGGTGTATTTGAGTTCCAGGTAATCCTCGATGCCGTATTTCGACCCTTCACGGCCCAGCCCCGAGGACTTGATGCCGCCAAACGGCGCGACTTCGGTGGAAATCAGCCCTTCGTTGATCCCGACCATGCCGTATTCCAGCGCCTCGCTCATGCGCCAGGCACGGCCCAGGTCGCGGGTGTAGCAGTAGGCGGCCAGGCCGAATTCGGTGTCGTTGGCCATCTCGACGGCCTTTGCCTCGGTGTCGAAGCGGAACACGGCGGCCAACGGGCCAAAGGTTTCATCCCGGGCGACTTTCATCTGCGTGGTGACGCCGATGAGCACGGTCGGCTGGAAGAAGCCGTTGCCCAATACATGACGTTCGCCGCCGCACAGCAATTGTGCGCCGTTTGCCAGGGCGTCTTGCACATGGTCTTCCACTTTGGCCACGGCACGCTCATTGATCAACGGCCCTTGAGTGACGCCATCATCGAAACCGCTGCCGACCTTGAGTTGCGAAACCCGCTCGGCCAGGCGCGCGACAAAGGCGTCGTGGATGCCGTCCTGCACCAGGAAGCGATTGACGCAGACGCAGGTCTGCCCGGCGTTGCGGAATTTGGCGATCAGCGCACCATCGACGGCACGTTCCAGATCGGCGTCGTCGAAGACAATGAACGGCGCGTTGCCGCCCAGTTCCAGCGAGACTTTTTTCAGGGTCGGCGCGCACTGGGCCATCAGCAGCTTGCCGATGGCGGTGGAGCCGGTGAACGACAGCTTGCGAACCTTTGGACTTGCGGTTAGCTCCCCGCCGATGGCGATGGCATCGCCGGTAATTACGTTGAAAATGCCCGCTGGAATGCCAGCCTGTTCCGCCAGTGCGGCCATGGCCAGCGCGGAGAACGGCGTTTCCGGCGCCGGTTTGACGATGCACGGGCAACCAGCGGCCAGCGCCGGGCCGGCTTTGCGGGTGATCATCGCCGCCGGGAAGTTCCACGGCGTGATGGCCGCGACGACGCCAATCGGCTCCTTGCTGACCACGATGCGCGCATCGCCCTTGTGGCTGGGAATGGTGTCGCCGTAGATGCGCTTGGCCTCTTCGGCGAACCACTCGATGAAGCTCGCGGCGTAGAGGATTTCACCCTTGGCCTCAGTCAGTGGCTTGCCTTGTTCGAGGGTGAGGATGTGTGCCAGGGCGTCGGTGTTTTCCAGCATCAAGGCATGCCAGCGCTTGAGCGTATTACTGCGCTCTTTGGCGGTCAGTGCGCGCCAGGCCGGCCAGGCCTTATTGGCGGCCTCGATAGCCTGGCGCGCGTGTTCGGCGCCGAGGTTCGGCACCCGGCCGATGAGTTCACCGGTGGCCGGGTTGAAGATCTCCTGACAGGCGCCATCCGGCGCGTCCAGCCATTGGCCATTGATGTAGGCTTGCTGGCGGAACAGTAACGAGGCTGCTGGGCTCATGCCGGCTCCTGAGTAAAGTGGTGGACCCTGTGGGAGCGGGCTTGCTCGCGAAGGCGGTGGGTCAGGCGCCATCAATGTTGGATGTGCCGGCCACTTCGCGAGCAAGCCCGCTCCCACAGGGGGATTGTGTCGAGCCATCAGGCCAGGGCGGGCAGCGGCCCCAGCTTGCCTTTGTGGTAGATCATCGGCGTCACCGGTTGCGCGGGCAGGATCAGGTTCTTCACCGCGCCGACGATGATCGCGTGATCGCCGCCGTCGTATTCGCGCCACAGTTCGCACTCGATGATCGCCGTGGCCTTCGCCAGGATCGGGTTACCCAGATCGCTCAAGTGCCACTCGATGCCTTTGGCCTTGTCCTTGCCTTTACCGGCGAAGGCATAGGCTTCGGCGGTCTGCTCGGCGGACAGCAAATGAATCGCGAACTGCTTGCTGTCGCGCAGCACCGGGTAGGTGTCGGAGCCGTAGTTGGGGCAGAACAGCACCAGTGCCGGGTCGATCGACAGCGCGCTGAAGGCGCTGGCGGTGATGCCGACGATGCCGCCGTCCGGGTCCAGGGTGGTGACCACCGTGACCCCGGATGGGAACGAACTCATCACGTCTTTGTAAATGCCGGGTTCGATCATTTTCCAGGACTCCTAGCGCATCACGAAGGGATCAGGCATCGGCGCCTGGGACAGGTTGATCCACACCGTTTTCAGTTCGGTGTAGGCCAGCACCGAATCGATGCCGCTTTCGCGTCCATAGCCACTGTTCTTGAAGCCGCCGATCGGCGCCATGGCCGAGACCGCGCGGTAGGTGTTGACCCAGATGATCCCCGAACGCACGTCCCGGGCCAGGCGATGGGCGCGGCCCAGGTCGCGGGTCCAGATGCCGGCGGCGAGGCCGAACTGCGAGTCGTTGGCGATCGCCAGCGCTTCGGCTTCGTCCTTGAAACGGATGACCGAAGCCACCGGGCCAAAGACTTCTTCCTGCATGATCTTCATCGAGTTGTGGTCACACTCGAACAGCGTCGGCTCATAGAACCAGCCGTCGCCCAGATTGGTCGGACGCTTGCCGCCCAGACGCAGGCGCGCGCCTTCGGCGATGGCATCAGCCACCAGGCCTTCGACCACGGCCAGTTGCTGCGCGGTGGCCATCGGGCCCATCTCGCTGCTGTCGTCCCGCGGGTTGCCGATGCGGATGCGCTGGGCGCGTTCCACCAGACGGCCGACGAACTCGTCGTAGATCTCGTCCTGCACCAGCAAGCGCGAACCGGACACGCAGCTCTGCCCGGAGGCGGCGTAGATCCCGGCGATGGCGCCGTTGATCGCGCTGTCGAGGTCGGCATCGGCGAAGATGATGTTCGGCGATTTGCCCCCCAGTTCCAGCGACAGCTTGGCGAAGTTCTCCGCGCTGCTGCGCACCACATGTCGCGCTGTCGCCGCGCCGCCGGTGAAGGCGATCTTGCGGATCAGCGGATGGCGGGTGAGGGCGGCGCCGGTGCTCGGGCCGTAACCGGTAACAACGTTGACCACTCCCGGCGGAATCCCGGCTTCCAGCGCCAGACGTGCCAGTTCGAGGATGGTCGCCGAGGCGTGTTCCGACGGTTTGATCACGATGGTGTTGCCCGCCGCGAGGGCCGGGGCGAGTTTGATCGCGGTCAGGTACAGCGGGCTGTTCCACGGAATGATCGCGGCGACCACGCCCATGGCTTCGTGCACGGTGTAGGCAAACAGGTCCGGCTTGTCCAGCGGCAGGGTGCCGCCTTCGAGCTTGTCCGCCAGGCCTGCGGTGTAGTGGAAGAACTCCGGCAGATAGCCAACCTGGCCACGGGTTTCGCGGATCAGCTTGCCGTTGTCGCGGCTTTCCAGCTGCGCCAGTTGTTCCTTGTTCTCGGCGATCAGGTCACCCAGGCGTCGCAGCAGTTTGCCGCGAGCGGTGGCGGTCAAACCGCGCCATGCCGGGCTGTCGAAAGCGGTTTGCGCGGCTTGTACGGCGCGCTCGACATCGGCTTCGTCGGCATCGGGCAATTCGGCCCAAGGCTCGGCCAGCGCCGGGTTGAGGCTTTCGAAGGTCTTGCCGGACAGGGCATCGACCCATTCACCGCCGATGCACATCTGGAAGCGTGCGAGTGTCATGCAACGATCCCCTTGATCTGGTTTTGTTTGGAATGCGCGGTCTGCAGAAACTCCAGCAACAGCTGGTTGACCAGGCGCGGCGACTCTACGGGCATCATATGCCGTTGCTCGGCGAGCACGGCAACGGTCGCACCGGGAATGCGTTCGGCCAGTTGTTTGGCCATTTCCGGGGTCGAGCCGGGGTCCAGTTCGCCGGTGGCGATCAGCGTCGGCACCTGGATGCTGGCCAGGTCGTCGGCGCGGTACATGTCCTGGGTGGCGAACAGTTCGTAAGTGGTCAGGTAACCCTGCGGGTCATTGCCGGCCAGGGTCTGGCGAATCGCGGCGATCTGCGCCGGGTTCGCGGCCTGGTATTCGCGGCTGAACCAGCGTGATAGCGCCGCTTCGGCATTGGCGTCCGGCCCGTGTTCGGCAGCCTGGCTGGTGCGGGCGATGACCCCGGCGCGCTGTTCGGCGCTGCGGTTGAACACGCTGTTGAGCACCACCAGGCCTTCCAGGCGTTGCGGGTAGTGCAAGGCAAACGCCCGCGCCACCAGCCCGCCCATGGAAAAACCAATCACCGTTGCCTTGGGCAATTGCAGGTGGTCGAGCAGCTCCATCAATTGGTCGGCATAACCGAGCAGCGGCGTGCCGCTTTCCGGGCGCGGGCTGGCGCCATGGCCGAGCATGTCGTAGGCGATGACGCGGTACTGCGTGGCCAGGCCAACGATCTGGCCGCCCCACATTTCTTTGTTCAGGCCCACGCCGTGGATCAAGACCACGGGCTGGCCTTGGCCGGTCGCCAGGTAACTGGTGCCAGCCGGGGTGAGTTCAGCGGTGAGCCGAATCATGGAGCGCTCCTGCAATGCCTTCTTGTTGTCGTTCTGCTGGCCGGTTACTGGGCTTTTTCGGCTGCCAGTTCTTCCAGGTCGATGTAGCGGTTGCCGATGCGCGGGTGCAGGCGGCCGCCGTCGGCGCAACCCAGGACCACGACGATTTCGTCGGCGCGCGGGGCGTCTTCGATCTGCATTTCCAGGGTGATGTAGTGCGAACGCAGGCCTTCGTCGTCCTTGTGCATCATCGGGATCTGGATCGAGGTGCCCGGGCCGCCGCGCTTGTTGGTGAAGCTCAGGTAGCTCTTGGCCTTGACCGCTTCGCGGTAATGGTTGCCGAAGCGCAGGGTGTGGATCACCGCCGAAGCGTGTTCGATTTCGCCGTCGGCGCCGACCACCGCAGCCTTGCCGTAAGCCTCGATTTTCTCGGCACCGCCAATGATGCCTACCAGGCGCTCGACCATCAGCGCGCCGAGGTCGGAGCAGTTGGCGCGGATCTGTGGTTTCAGGTCTTCGACGAAACCGTTGCCCAGCCAGGGGTTTTTCATCACCACGGCCAGACCGACCATGGTCACGGGCTTATCGGTGGCTTTGCCACCTTCAATAAAGGTTTCTTCGACATAGCTGACGATCTTGCGGATTTCGAAACTCATGAGCTGCTCCGTAGAGGATTGGGTGTCTGTGCGTCTGATGGTATACCATAATACCGATTGCACAAGGCCCTGAACGGAGTTTCTGCTCGGACGGCGATAAAATGGCGGCAGGGCGGGGGAAATGCGTCGTACGGGCCGCTCAAAAAAACGCAAAAAAAAACCCGGCTGTTCAGGCCGGGTCTTTCGTCGAGTCTTGCGGTACCGCCATGCATTCAGGCGTTGCGGCTTTCGATCAGGCGGTCGGAACCACCTTCGGCAACACGATTGCCATTCAGATGATCGGAGCCGTCAGCAGCAACACGGTTGCCATTCAGGTGATCAGAACCATCGGCAGCGACGCGTTTTTCGATCAAACGATCAGAGCCACCTTCAGCGACACGTTTCTCGATCAGACGATCGGAGCCACCCTCAGCCACACGGCTTTCAATCAGACGATCCGAGCCGCCCTCAGCGACAACAGGTTGAGCAGCGGTAGCGGCGAAAGCGTTAACTGCAAAAACCGAGAAAGCGATGCCGAGAAGAGTTTGGCGTTTCATGATGGTGTGCTCCGGGGGTGTTATTGGTTGGTATGGAGCAGATGTTACGCCGGGGATTTTTTAAGAGAACTTCATTGAATCAATGGTGACTATCGACGCAGTCAATGATCGAAAGCACCTGTGGGAGCGGGCTTGCTCCGGGCGGCGTTCCGACGAAGGCGGTGTGTCAGTCGCCATCAATGTTGAATGTGCCGGCCTCTTCGCGAGCAAGCCCGCTCCCACAGGGTTTGGGGGGTTAGCGGGAAATGAGTCCGTGATCCAGGGCGTACTTGACCAGTGCCGCCGGCTTGTCGATGTTGAGCTTGCGCCGAATGCTCAAGCGGTGTGTCTCCACCGTGCGCACGCTGATGTCCAGTTCCCGGGCCATTTCCTTGTTGTTCAAGCCTTGCGCCATCTTCGACAGCACCTGGTTTTCCCTCGGAGTCAGTTCGTTGTCGGTGTTCCTGTCGGCGATCAACCTTTGGGCGATTTCGGCGCTGTAGAAGGTTCCGCCGCTGCTGATGGCTTCGATGGCGGCGATGATTTCCCGTGACGGGGCGTTCTTCAGCACGTAGCCGCTGGCGCCGGAGCGCACCGACTCACTGACGTATTCGTAATTGTCGTACATGCTCAGCACCAGCACCTTGAGCGACGGGTACTGGCTGCGCAGCACGCGGGTCAGCTCCAGGCCGTTCATGTCCGGCAGGCTGATGTCGACCAGCAGCAGGTCCGGTTGGCAGCGTCCGACCATTTCGATGGCCTCGGCGCCGTTTTCCGCTTCGCCGACCATTTCCAGGGGCGACATCACGGCCAGCAACGCCTTGATGCCGTCGCGGACCAGGGAGTGATCGTCGACCAGGGCGACGCGGATCGGGGAGGGCAGGTTCATCGCAGCTATTCACTCTTGTAGTTTTGGGCCGGCTCAGGGTTTTACGCCAGGTTTCATTGGCAGCCGTACGTCCAGCTCACTTCTGCCCGGCATCGAGATCAAATCGAAGCGCCCGCCAAAATGTTCGACGCGTTCGCGGATGTTACGCAAGCCAATGCCGGCCTGACGACGTTCAACCTGGGCGACGTTGAAACCGATGCCGTCATCGACCACCGTCAGCCGCACGGATTCGTCGCAGCCGCGCAGGGTAATGGACACGTTCTTCGCCTGCGCATGGCGTTCGATATTGGTCAGGCCTTCCTGGACGATGCGGAACAGCGAAACAGCCGCGCCGTCGACCAGTTGGCAGTCGAATTCATTTTCGTCATAGGTCACGGTCAGCCCGCTGCGCTGTTCGAATTCCGCAGCCAATTGGCCGATGGCCGCCGGCAGGCCGAGGGTATCGAGCAAGGATGAGCGCAGGTCATGGGAGAGACTGCGGACTTCACCGATGGCATCGCCCAGGCGCTCGGTGGCGTCTTTCAGCGTGTCCAAGCCCTTGTCGTGGGCTTGTCCGCGTTCCAGCAGATGGCTGGCCAGTTCAAACTGAAACTTGATCGAGACCAGCACCTGACTGATGCCGTCGTGCAGTTCACGGGATACCCGAGACCGTTCTTCCTCCTGCAGGCTGACGATGCGCTGGGTCAGGCGCTGCAGTTTCTTGTCCGCCAGCCGATGTTCGCTGACATTGAGGGTCATGCCGGTGGCGAACACGAACAGCACCGCGACCAGGGCGACCACGGCAATCGCCATCATGGTCTTGCGGATGCCCATGGCCACTTCGGCGCGGGCTTGTTGGGTGGCGCGCTCGACGTCTTCGAGGTAGATGCCGGTGCCGAGCATCCAGCCCCAGCGATCGAGCATCACTACGTAGGCGAGCTTGTCGGTCACCTGGCCGGAGGAGGGTTTGTTCCAGGCGTAGCGTTGAAAACCTTCGCCCGATTGCGCGCTTTTCAGCAGCGCCTGGATCACCGGCAGGCCGTGGGGGTCTTTCATGTCCCACAGGTATTGGCCCACCAGTTCCGACTGGCGCGCATGCATCAGGCTGCGGCCTTCGTGGTCGTAGACGAAGAAGTAGCCGTTGATGCCGAAGCTGAGCTTGCGCAGTTCTTCCAGCACTCGTTGCTGGGCGTGGGCATCGCCGTGGCCGTCGTCGTACAGCGGCGCGATCAGGCTCTGGGCCATTTCCACGTAGTTTTTCAGCTCCGCGCGCTTGCTCGCCAGAATGCTGTCTTCGATCAGTTGCGCCTGTTGATCGCCCAGTTGGCGGTTGAGGGAAATCACCAGCGCGCAGATGACGGCAATGGCCAGCACCAGCGGCAGGATCCCGAGGGCGACGATCTTGTGTTTGAGCTGCATGTTGACTCCTGCTCGCGCGAAGGCTCGGGATCATATGCCAAAGAGAGGCCCGGTCAGAAGCGCTGCTGGACGGAATGACTGACGGCCGTAATGCCATTCAGTTGAAATGCAGAACCTGTGGGAGCGAGCTTGCTCGCGATGAGGGCGGCACATTCAACATTGATGTGCCTGACAGCCCGCTATCGCGAGCAAGCTCGCTCCCACATTTGATCGGGGGAGGCCCCGGATCCGGTGGTCAACCCACAGGAGATCGGCGTGTTCTACGTAGAACTACGTAGACCCCACGTACGTAGTAACGCGGATTTATTTGTGGACGGCATGCGCAGATATTGGGCCAGCTCCGCACCGCGGACACAATTATAAAAATTACCGCCGCAGTCACTGGCTGTCGGCAGGAGACACGCTATGCCCCGTCTGGCTAAACACCTCGCCTGGTTTGCCGTGGCTGTCCTGGGAGCGATTGCGCTGAGTGTCGTGGCCTTGCGCCGCGGCGAAGCGATCAACGCCCTGTGGATCGTAGTCGCAGCCGTCGCCATCTACCTTGTTGCCTACCGCTACTACAGCCTGTTCATCGCCAATAAAGTGATGCAGCTCGACCCCAATCGGGCCACTCCGGCTGTGCTCAATAACGATGGTCTGGACTATGTTCCGACCAATAAACACGTACTCTTCGGTCACCACTTCGCCGCCATTGCCGGCGCAGGTCCGCTGGTCGGCCCGGTATTGGCAGCGCAGATGGGCTACCTGCCCGGCACGCTGTGGCTGATCGCCGGCGTGGTGCTGGCCGGTGCGGTTCAGGACTTCATGGTCCTGTTCATGTCCACCCGCCGCAATGGCCGCTCGCTGGGCGACATGGTCCGTGAAGAAATGGGCCGCATCCCCGGGACCATCGCGCTGTTCGGCTGCTTCCTGATCATGATCATCATCCTCGCGGTGCTGGCGCTGATCGTGGTCAAAGCCCTGGCCGAGAGCCCGTGGGGCATTTTCACGGTGATGGCGACCATCCCGATCGCGATGTTCATGGGCATCTACATGCGCTACATCCGCCCGGGCCGCATCGGTGAAATCTCGGTGATCGGCGTGCTGTTGTTGCTCGGTTCGATCTGGCTCGGCGGGCAGATCGCTGCTGATCCGGTATGGGCCAAGGCCTTTACCTTTACCGGTATCCAGATCACCTGGATGCTGATTGGCTACGGTTTTGTTGCAGCGGTGTTGCCGGTGTGGCTGATCCTGGCGCCCCGTGACTACCTCTCCACGTTCCTGAAAATCGGTACCATCGTCGCCTTGGCCATCGGCATCCTGGTGACCATGCCCGAGCTGAAAATGCCGGCCCTGACCCAGTTCATCGACGGCACCGGCCCGGTGTGGAAGGGCGGTCTGTTCCCGTTCCTGTTCATTACTATTGCCTGTGGCGCGGTCTCCGGTTTTCACGCGCTGATCGCTTCCGGCACCACGCCGAAGCTGCTCGCCAGTGAAGGGCATGCCCGTTACATCGGTTACGGCGGCATGCTGATGGAATCGTTCGTGGCGATCATGGCCATGGTCGCGGCTTCCGTGATCGATCCGGGTGTGTACTTCGCCATGAACAGCCCAGCGGCTGTAGTCGGTGCCGATGCGGTGGCCGTTGCACAAACCGTCAGCAGCTGGGGCTTCGCCATTACCCCGGAAGCCCTGCAAGCCGTAGCCCACGACATCGGTGAAACCACGATTCTGGCCCGTGCTGGCGGCGCGCCGACCCTGGCGGTGGGGATCGCGCAGATCCTGCACCACGTACTGCCGGGCGAGAACACCATGGCGTTCTGGTACCACTTCGCGATCCTGTTCGAAGCGCTGTTCATCCTGACCGCAGTCGACGCCGGCACCCGTGCCGGGCGCTTCATGCTCCAGGACTTGCTCGGCTCGTTCGTGCCGGCCCTGCGTCGCACCGAATCCTGGACCGCCAACCTGATCGCCACCGCCGGTTGCGTGGCCATGTGGGGGTATCTGCTGTACCAAGGCGTGATCGATCCGCTGGGCGGTATCAACACCTTGTGGCCGCTGTTCGGTATATCCAACCAGATGCTGGCCGGTATTGCGCTGATGCTCGGCACCGTGGTGCTGATCAAGATGAAGCGCCAGCGTTATGTCTGGGTCACCTTGCTGCCGGCGGTCTGGTTGCTGATCTGCACCACCACCGCAGGCTTCATCAAGCTGTTCGACGCCAACCCGGCGATCGGCTTCCTCGCCCTGGCGAAGAAATACAGCGATGCCCTGGCCAACGGTCAGGTGCTGGCCCCGGCCAAGAGCATCGACCAGATGCAGCACGTGATCTTCAACGCCTACACCAACGCGACGCTGACCGCGCTGTTCCTGTTCGTGGTGTTCAGCATCCTGTTCTTTGCGCTCAAGGTCGGCATCGCTGCCTGGGGCACCAAGGAACGCACGGACAAGGAAGCGCCATATCAAGCGCTGCCAGATGCCTGATCATGTTCAATGACCTGAGTCGCCTGGGTAAATACCTCGGTCAGGCTGCACGCCTGATGGTCGGCA
The DNA here is from genome assembly GCF_019956445.1 of Pseudomonas sp. BF-R-19. Lineage (NCBI taxonomy): Bacteria > Pseudomonadati > Pseudomonadota > Gammaproteobacteria > Pseudomonadales > Pseudomonadaceae > Pseudomonas > Pseudomonas sp. BF-R-19. The sequence goes on along the minus strand of NZ_JAHBDN010000011.1, from coordinate 29,790 downwards.
TGCCCGACTACGACAACTACGTCGAGCATATGCAGACCAAACACCCGGACAAACCGGTGATGGACTATGAGGCGTTCTTCCGCGAGCGCCAGGAGGCCCGTTACGGCAGTAAAGCCGGACCGAAGTGCTGTTGAGTGACATAAAAAAACCGGCTGAATAGCCGGTTTTTTTATTGAGTACGGGAACGCCCTGAATGGCTCAGGCCGCGTGGTAATCCGAATCGTCGTTGCCACCTTTGTCCCGAGGCATGGACGCATTGCCAACGTTTCGTTCAACAGGCTGATGATCCGGCCTGGCGATCTTGAGCGCCCGGTCGGCGACTTTGGCTTTATGCATCAGGCGACAGAACACGGCGGCGATGATGATCGACAGCAATGACCAGATGACAATGGCTTTGAGGAGCATGGCGAAACCTCTCGCGGCAAACAATTCTTACGAGCGCCAGCGTCCTTGCAGCAAAGGCTACCTATCCATTGTGGCAGGTGTTCATGATCTTGCATTTCCTTGCTGATTTGAACTGTTTATCAGCTATCTCCCCAGATGGAGCGACAGTTTCCCGGACCGGTACTTTAATGGATGTTCTGGAGCGACTGATCACTGGGCCGTCATAGCTTTAAGGCTATGGATCCCATACCGAAAAGCTATTTCTTCAATCGGTGATCCGGATCCACGCTTAAGGATGGTTAGCTGAAAACAAAATCAAGAGGAGATGCCATGTCAACTGAATCGAAATGCCCGTTCAATAGCGCCGCTGGCGGTGGCACGACGAACCGCGACTGGTGGCCGAACCAACTGAACCTGAAGATCTTGAGTCAACACTCGCCCAAGTCTGACCCGTTGGGGGGCGACTTCAACTACGCCGAAGCCTTCAAGAACCTGGACTTCCAGGCGCTGAAAAAAGACCTGACTGCGCTGATGACCGATTCCCAGGACTGGTGGCCAGCGGACTTCGGTCACTATGGGCCTTTTTTTATCCGCATGTCCTGGCACGCCGCAGGCACCTATCGCACCGGTGACGGCCGGGGCGGCGCCGGTTCCGGCCAGCAACGCTTTGCACCGCTCAACAGCTGGCCGGACAACGTCAGCCTCGACAAGGCCCGTCGGCTGCTTTGGCCGATCAAGCAAAAGTACGGCAACAAAGTCTCCTGGGCCGACCTGATCGTCCTCGCCGGCAACGTTGCACTGGAGTCCATGGGCTTCAAGACCTTTGGTTTTTCCGCTGGCCGCCCGGATGTCTGGGAACCGGACGAAGACGTCTACTGGGGCTCGGAAAGCACGTGGCTGGGTGGCGACGTGCGTTATGGCAAAGATGCCGGGCAAGCTCCCGTAGAGCGCAATCTGGAAACCCCACTCGCGGCCGTGCAGATGGGCCTGATCTACGTAAACCCCGAAGGCCCTGAAGGCAACTCCGATCCGGTCGCCGCCGGCAAGGACATCCGTGAAACCTTTGCGCGCATGGCTATGAACGACGAGGAAACCGTCGCGTTGATCGCGGGTGGTCACGCCTTCGGCAAAACCCACGGTGCCGGTACTGTCGACCATGTCGGACCTGAGCCCGAAGCCGCCGGCCTCGAACTGCAGGGCTTGGGCTGGAAGAGCACGTTCGGTACCGGTAAAGGTGGCGACACCATCTCCAGCGGCCTGGAAGTGACCTGGACGACCACGCCAACCCAGTGGAGCAACAACTACCTGGAGAACCTGTTCGGTTACGAATGGGAACTGACCAAGAGCCCGGCGGGGGCAAACCAGTGGAAGCCGAAAAACGGCGCTGGCGCCGGCACCATTCCGGATGCCCATGACCCGTCCAGACGGCGTGATCCGACCATGCTGACCACGGACCTGTCGCTACGCTTCGACCCGATCTATGAGCCGATTTCGCGGCGCTTCCTGGCCAATCCAGACCAGTTGGCCGACGCCTTCGCCCGCGCCTGGTACAAGCTGATTCACCGTGACATGGGGCCGCTCTCACGCTACCTCGGCCCGGAAATGCCGAACGAAGAGCTGCTGTGGCAGGACCCGATCCCGGCCGTCGACCATCCACTGGTCAACGACAGCGATGTCGCCGCGCTCAAGGGCAAGATTGCGGCCTCGGGGCTGTCAGTCTCGCAGCTTGTGTCTACAGCTTGGGCGGCGGCTTCCTCTTTCCGTGGCTCCGACAAACGCGGCGGCGCCAACGGCGGGCGTCTGCGCCTGGCACCGCAGAAATCCTGGCAGGCCAACCAGCCGGAGCAACTGGCCCGCGTGCTGGCAAAACTCGAAAGCATCCAGGGCGAGTTCAACAGTGGCGGCAAGAAAATCTCCCTGGCCGACCTGATCGTGCTCGCCGGTGGCGTGGGCGTGGAACAGGCGGCGAAAAACGCCGGCCACAGTGTGACGGTGCCTTTCACACCAGGGCGCATGGACGCCAGCCAGGAACAGACCGATGTCGACTCCTTCGGTTTCCTTGAACCAATTGCCGACGGCTTCCGTAATTACCTGAAGCAACAGTACCGTGTGCCGGCGGAAAAACTGCTGATCGACAAGGCGCAACTGCTGACGCTCAGCGCGCCGGAAATGACGGTGTTGCTGGGCGGCTTGCGCGTGTTGAACACCAATGTCGGCCAGAGCAGACACGGTGTGTTCACCACGCGTCCGGAAGCCTTGACCAACGACTTCTTCACCAACCTGCTGGATATGGGCGTGGAGTGGAAGCCAGTGTCGGATGCCCAGCAAGAGTATGAAGGGCGCGATCGCAAAACCGGTGCAGTGAAGTGGACGGGGACGCGGGTTGACCTGGTCTTCGGTTCCAATGCGCAGTTGCGCGCCCTGGCCGAATTCTATGCCTGCGCCGATGCGCAACAGACGTTCGTCAAGGACTTCGTCGCTGCTTGGACAAAAGTGATGAATCTGGATCGCTTCGATCTGGCGTGATCCAAAAAGCCTGACTTTGCCGCGACCTGAGTGAGATCGGGTCGCGGTCACTTCATCTGCAGGTTGCTCGCGGTCAACATTGGATGTCCGCGTCTTCTACCATTTTTTCGGCGCTTGCCGGCCAGGCATCGATCACCGATTGCAGGAACTGCTCCGATAATCGAGGGTTGTCCAGGGCTCTGGCGATCAGTATGGCCCCGGTTATCGATGACAGGATGCGCAAGGCTTCCTGGTGCTTTTCATCAGCGCTTTCGCCATCGACCAAGGGCAGCAGCGTTTCGATCAGGGTCTGCACGCCTTGGGTGAACGAGTGGCTGACAGCACCGCCATTGCGCGCGACATCGGCCCCCAGGGCGGGGATCGGGCAGCCTTCGGTCCAGTTGCTCAAGTGACTTTGGGTCAAGTAACCCTTGAGCAGTTCGGGGATCGATTTAGCGGCTCGCCATTCTTCGATGTTGGTTTCGAACGTGCGGCTGACCGCCTCTGACACCAACTGCTCCTTGCCACCGGGGAACTGTCCGTAAAAGCCGCCATGGGTCAGGCCCACCGAGCGGGAAAGTTCGCCAATACCGATGCCGTCGATGCCTTTTTCCCGGTACATCTTCGAGGCTGCGCCGAGGATCGCTTCCTTGTTGGCGGCTGCCTGGTCTTTCGTCACTTTCATGAGTGGGGTCCTGTCATCCGATGAGCACCCTGGCAATTTTTTGCTGAGGGGCTGGTATTGATGATGATCATAATATAAATTCGCGGCAATGGCTTTGCAGGTTCCGGGCCCGTGGCTCCAGTCAAAACACCTCACAGGGTGCTGACCCATGAAACGTAATGATCTGCGCAGTATCGACCTCAATCTGCTGGTGGTTTTCGAGGCGCTCATTCAGGAGCGCAATGTCTCCCGCGCCGCAGAAAAGCTTGCCCTGGGCCAGCCGGCGGTCAGCGGCGCATTGAGTCGATTGCGTACGCTGTTCAACGACCCTCTGTTTAAACGCATTGGCCACAAAATGGAACCGACCACCCGTGCCTTGCAGGTGGCGCAAACGCTTGGGCCCGCACTGGACTCCATTTGCTCGGTCGTCAGTCTGACGGCTTGCAGTAAAAAACCCGGTTAATTCATAGGCTTGATCTGAGTATTCATTTTTTTTGTGCTTATACATGATAGTCATCATTAATGATGATAGCCAAGTTCACTCCGTTCAATTCGTCGCTGCCCCCGGTGCGGCCGAAAATTCTCCAACCCCTAAACCGTCAGGCGGACACTACCCATGGAACAGTCACTCAAACCTTTGCGTTATCCCCTTGCTGTCCTGACCCTGGCGGCCATCACGGCCTGCGGTCACGCACCCGATGCCGCCAAGGCTCCTGGTGCGCCGCCTGTCACGGTCGCCAAAGTGCTCGAGCAACCCATCACCGAATGGGATGAAGTCACCGCCCGACTGGAAGCGCCGGAAACCGTCGTGGTTCGCCCGCGGGTCTCGGGGCAGGTCGATCGTGTCGCCTTCACGGATGGCGAGTCGGTCAAGAAAGGGGATTTGCTGTTCCAGATCGATCCACGTCCGTTCGAACACGAAGTGCATCGCCTCGAAGCGCAGTTGCAACAAGCTCGCGCCACGCTGGTTCGAACGGGCAATGAAGCACAGCGTGGCCAGCGCCTGCTGAGCAGCAATGCCATCTCGGCGGAACTGGCCGACACGCGCACCACCACCGCCCAGGAAGCCCGGGCCGCCGTCGATGCCGTGCAGGCGCAACTCGATCTGGCACGCCTGAACCTGAGCTTCACCCGCGTCACCGCGCCGATCAGCGGCCGGGTCAGCCGCGCCGAAATCACCGCCGGCAACATCGTCACCGCCGACACCTCGGCGCTGACCAGCGTGGTCTCCACCGACAAGGTCTACGCCTATTTCGACGCCGACGAGCGCCTGTTCCTCAAGTACGGCCAGCTCTCCCGCCAAGGCCAGCGCAGTCAATCCACGCCGGTGTACATGGGCTTGTCGAACGAGGAGGGCAACAGCCACCTGGGGCAGATGAACTTCGTCGACAACCAGGTCAATCCCAAGACCGGCACCATTCGTGGCCGCGCGGTGTTCGACAACACCGACGGCCAATACACCCCGGGGCTCTACGCCCGGTTGAAACTGGTGGGCAGCGCGGCCTATGCCGGCCTGCTGATCAAGGACGAAGCGGTGGGCACCGACCTGGGCAAGAGGTTCGTTTTGGTGATCGACCAGGACAACAAGGCCGTGTACCGCAGCGTCGATCTGGGGCCGAAGCTCGAAGGCTTGCGCATCGTGCGCAGCGGTTTGCAGAAAGAAGACCGCATCGTCATCAACGGTCTGCAACGGGTTCGTCCCGGCGCGGTGGTCGCGCCTCAGGACGCGCCGATGGCCGACGCGCAAACCGTCGCCACCCTGGCCCGTCAACGCCAGGCCATCGAGGCGGGTAATCAGCCCGTCGCTCCGTCCCCGGCACTGGTGAAAACGGATACAACCGTTTCACCTCGTGGATAAAGGAACACTGTCATGAAGTTCTCCCGGTTCTTTATCACGCGGCCGATCTTTGCCGCCGTATTGTCGCTGCTGATCCTGATCGCCGGCCTCATCTCGCTGTTCCAGCTGCCGATCAGCGAATACCCGGAAGTGGTACCACCCACCGTGGTCGTCCACGCCAACTACCCCGGCGCCAACCCCAAGGTGATTGGCGAAACCGTGGCCGCGCCGCTCGAACAAGCCATCACCGGCGTCGAGAACATGCTGTACATGTCCTCGCAATCCACGGCGGACGGCCGGCTCACGCTGACCGTGACCTTCGCCCTGGGCACCGACCTGGACAACGCCCAGGTCCAGGTGCAGAACCGTGTGACCCGTACCGAACCCAAGCTGCCGGAAGAAGTGACGCGCATCGGCATCACCGTCGACAAGGCCTCGCCCGAGCTGACGCTGCTGGTGCACCTGGTGTCGCCGGACAAGCGCTACGACATGCTCTACCTGTCCAACTACGCGATCCTCAACGTCAAGGATGAGCTGTCGCGTCTGGAAGGCATTGGTGACGTGAAGATGTTCGGCATCGGTGACTACTCGCTGCGCATCTGGCTCGACCCGAACAAAACCGCGTCACGCAACCTGACCGCCACCGACGTGGTCAATGCGGTGCGTGAACAGAACCGTCAGGTGGCGGCTGGCCAACTGGGTTCACCGCCTGCACCCAACGCCACCAGCTTCCAGATGTCGATCAACTCCCAGGGACGCCTGGTCACCGAAGAAGAGTTCGAGAACGTGATCGTCCGCAGTGGTGCGGATGGCGAAATCACCCGCCTCAAGGACATTGCCCGGATTGAACTCGGTTCCAACCAGTACGCACTGCGCGCACTGCTCAATAACCAGGAAGCGGTGGCGATGCCGATCTTCCAGCGCCCGGGTTCGAATGCGATCGACGTTTCCGACCAGGTGCGGGCGAAGATGGCCGAGCTGAAGAAGAGCTTCCCGGAGGGCATGGACTACGAGATCGTCTATGACCCGACCATCTTCGTGCGCAGCTCGATTGAAGCGGTGGTTCACACGCTGTTCGAAGCGCTGATCCTCGTGGTGCTGGTGGTGATCCTGTTCCTGCAAACCTGGCGCGCCTCGATCATTCCGCTGGTCGCGGTGCCGGTGTCGTTGATCGGGACCTTTGCCGTGATGCATTTGCTCGGGTTCTCGCTCAATGCCCTGTCGCTGTTCGGTCTGGTGTTGGCCATCGGCATCGTGGTCGATGACGCCATCGTGGTGGTGGAGAACGTCGAGCGCAACATCGAGTCGGGACTTGAACCGGCCGAGGCCACCCAAAAGGCCATGGGCGAGGTGACCGGGCCGATCATCGCCACGGCATTGGTGCTGTGCGCGGTCTTCGTGCCGGCAGCTTTCATTTCCGGCTTGACCGGGCAGTTCTACAAGCAGTTCGCGCTGACCATCGCCATCTCCACGGTGATCTCGGCGTTCAACTCCCTGACCTTGTCGCCGGCATTGGCGGCGGTGTTGCTCAAGGCCCACGGCGCGCCGAAAGACCGTTTCTCCAAAGTGCTGGATCGGCTGTTCGCAGGCTGGCTGTTCAAACCCTTCAATCGACTGTTCGAAAAGGCCGGCAATGGCTACGTGGTGGCGGTGGCCAGGGTCATTCGCGGCAGCAGCGTGGCCCTGCTGGTTTACGCTGGCCTGATCGCCTTGACGTACATGGGTTTCAGCACCACGCCGACCGGTTTCGTGCCGACCCAGGACAAAAAGTACCTGGTGACTTTTGCGCAATTGCCCGATGCGGCCAGCCTTGACCGCACCGAGTCGGTGATCCGGCGCATGAGCACCGTCGCCATGAACGAACCGGGTTTCGACAGCGCCGTGGCGTTCCCCGGCCTGTCGATCAACGGTTTCACCAACAGCCCGAATGCCGGCATCGCGTTCATCGGCTTGCGTCCTTTCGATGAGCGCAAAGACCCAAGCCTGTCCGCCGGGGCGATTTCCGCTTCGCTGAATGCCAAGTTCGGCGGCATTCAGGATGCCTACATCGCGGTGTTCCCGCCGCCACCGGTGCAAGGCCTGGGCACCATCGGCGGGTTCCGCCTGCAGATCGAAGACCGGGGCAACCTGGGCTACGAAGAGCTGTACAAGGAAACCATGAACATCATCGGCAAGGGGCGCAGTGTTCCGGAACTGGCCAACCTGTTCACCAGCTACACGGTCAACGTGCCGCAAGTCGAAGCCGCCATCGACCGTGAAAAAGCCAAGACCCATGGCGTGGCGATCAACGACATCTTCGACACCTTGCAGGTGTACCTCGGCTCGCTGTACGCCAACGACTTCAACCGTTTTGGCCGTACCTATCAGGTCAATGTCCAGGCCGAGCAGCAGTTTCGTCAGGAGCCGGAGCAGATCGGCCAGTTGAAGGTCCGCAACGACCGTGGAGAGATGATTCCACTGGCCACGTTCGTCAAGGTCAGCCCAACGTCGGGGCCGGACCGGGTCTCGCACTACAACGGGTTCGTCACCGCTGAAATCAACGGCAGTGCAGCCCCCGGCTACAGCTCCGGCCAGGCGCAAAAAGCCATCGAGAAACTGCTCAAGGAAGAACTGCCCAACGGCATGACCTACGAGTGGACCGACCTGACCTACCAACAGATCCTGTCCGGCAACACCGCGCTGTTGGTGTTCCCGCTCTGCGTCCTGCTGGCGTTCCTGGTACTGGCCGCGTTGTATGAAAGCTGGAGCCTGCCGCTAGCGGTGATCCTGATCGTACCGATGACCCTGTTGTCGGCGATTGCCGGGGTGATCATCTCCAGGGGCGACAACAACATCTTCACCCAGATCGGCTTGATCGTGCTGGTGGGCCTGGCGTGCAAGAACGCGATCCTGATCGTCGAGTTCGCCAAGGACAAACAGGACCAGGGCCTGTCGCCGCTGGACGCTGTACTGGAGGCTTGCCGCATGCGTCTGCGGCCGATCCTGATGACGTCGTTCGCCTTCATCATGGGCGTTATTCCGCTGGTGACTTCCACGGGAGCCGGTTCGGAAATGCGCCGGGCCATGGGGGTCGCGGTGTTCTCCGGGATGCTCGGGGTGACGTTCTTCGGGTTGCTGCTGACGCCGGTGTTCTTTGTCCTGATTCGTCGCTACATCGAACGTAAAGCTGCGCGCAAGGCGGCTCGGGTTCACGCGCTCAACGTTATTGATTCGGAGGCACACTGATGAACGCTTTCAAGCTGTTTTTACCGAGTCTGTTGGTCACCGCGTTGGCGGCATGCACGGTCGGGCCGGATTATAAAACCCCGGACACGGCGCCTGCCCATGTCGTCTCGGCGCAAGGGGCCAACTACGATCAAACGCGTTTCGAAACGGTGTGGTGGCAGCAGTTCGACGACCCCACGCTGAATCAGCTGGTCGGCAAAGCGCTCAACGGTAACCGTGATCTGCGCGTGGCCTTCGCTCGCTGGAAAGCCGCCCGGGCCATCCGCGATGACGTCAGCAACGACAACCTGCCGGTGGTCACCAGCCGGGTCAGCAGCCAGCAGGGCAAGTCGCAGGTGCCGGGGCTGACCGAGAGTCGGGTCAATACCGAGCGTTACGACCTGGGTCTGGACATGGCCTGGGAGATCGATCTGTTCGGGCGCATCCAGCGTCAACTGGAATCCAGCGATGCCCGGGAAGACGCCGCGGCGGCGGACCTGTACCAACTGCGGGTGACCATGATCGCCGAACTGGTGGACGCCTATGGTCAGCTGCGGGGGGCGCAACTGCGGGAAAAAATCGCCCTGGCCAACCTGAAGAATCAAAGCGAATCGCGCGCTGTGACGGTGAGCCTGCGTGACGCTGGCGTGGGTAACGAACTCGACGTGGTGCGTGCCGATGCCCGGTTGGCGGCGGTCGAGGCGAGTGTGCCGCAACTGCAAGCGGAACAGGTACGCGACAAAAACCGCATCGCCACGCTGCTGGGCGAACGCCCGGACACCCTGAGCATCGACTTGAGTCCAAAGGACCTGCCGGCCATCGCCAAGGCATTGCCGATTGGCGATCCCGGCGAGTTGTTGCGTCGGCGCCCGGATGTGCTCGCGGCAGAGCGCCGGTTGGCGGCTTCAACGGCCGATGTCGGCGTGGCCACCGCCGACCTGTTTCCACGGGTGAGCTTGAGCGGGTTTCTCGGGTTCACGGCGGGGCGTGGTTCGCAAATCGGTTCCAGTGCCGCCCGCGCCTGGAGTCTGGGGCCAAGCATCACCTGGGCCGCGTTTGACCTGGGCAGTGTGCGGGCGCGTATTCGTGGCGCAAACGCCGACGCCGAGGGTGCATTGGCGACCTATGAGCAACAGGTGTTGCTGGCACTGGAAGAGTCGGAAAACGCCTTCAGCGACTATGGCAAACGCCAGCAACGCTTGCTGTCGTTGATCAGGCAAAGCGAGTCGAGTCGCGCAGCGGCCGATCTGGCGGCGACGCAATACAAGGAAGGGGTGGTGGACTATCTGGTGTTGCTGGATGCGCAACGTGAGCGCCTGAACGCCGAAGATGCCCAGGCACTGGGTGAAACCGATCAGTACCGCGCCATTGTGGCGATCTACAAATCCCTGGGCGGTGGTTGGGACAGTGGTGAAGCGAAGCTTGCGAAACTCGACTGACTGACCGTTGTGGGAGCGGACTTGCTCGCGAAAGCGGTAGTTCAGCCACCGATGATGTTGGCTGTGCGGACGCCTTCGCGGGCAAGCCCGCTCCCACAGGGATTTTCAGTGGGCAAAAGAACTGTGTTTGGTACAACACCAATGTAGGAGCAGTCTCGCTCCTGCAGTCAACGGAATGGTTTTACCAGGCCGGAGACGTGGTTCGCTCAATGACCATCCACTATGCGCGGCAGCCCCAACGGATTGCCCTCGCGCAGAGGCTCCGGCAGTAGCGCATCGGGAAAGCCCTGGTAAGCCACCGGGCGCAGGAAGCGCTCGATGGCGGTCATGCCCACCGAAGTAAAGCGACTGTCCGAGGTGGCCGGGAACGGCCCGCCATGCACGGTGGCGAAACACACTTCCTGCGGATGGGCGAAGGCATTGACCACGATGCGTCCGGTGCGTCGCTCCAGGGGTGGCAGCAAGCGACGGGCCAGCGGCAAATCGTCCTGTTCAAGATGCAGGGTCGCGCTGAGTTGCCCTTTGAATGAACGCGCGACCCTCAACAGCTCATCTTCATCCCTGACCTTCACCAGCAGCGCGGACGGGCCGAATACCTCCTGCGAAAGCAACGGCTCGGCGAGAAAATGTTGGCCATCGACCTCGAACAGCGCCGAGCGGCCATCGACCTCTGCGGTGGATGTCGAGCCAACGGCGACGAGTCGGGCGCCGGCGTTTTCCATTGTGCACAAACCCTTCAGGTACGCCCCGTGGATGCCCGGTGTCAGCATCGTGCGTGCCGGTGCTTCGCTCACGCGTTTGCCCATGGCGTGGCGCAGTGCTGCAAACCCCGCACCTTCGACGGCCACCAGAATCGCCGGTTTGAGGCAGGCCTGCCCGACATTGACCAGCATGCGCTCGACAAAGCCATTGCCAATCTGCGCGCCGCGTTCGGCGAGAGCCCGGGGCAGGATGAAGGTCGGGTTGACGCTGGTCATTTCGGCGAAAACCGGAATCGGCTCGGGACGCAACTGTGCACGCCGATACAGCGCCATGCCGCCTTGTTCGGAACCGGTGAAGGTCACGGCCTTGATCAGCGGATGATCGACCAGCGCTTCGCCGATGGCATTGCTGGAGCCACGCACCATCGAGAACACGCCTTCGGGCAATCCACTGTCTTGCACCGCTTGGCGGATGGCTCGGGCCTGGATTTCCGAGGCGCCGGGATGCGCGTTGTGCGCCTTGAGAATGACGGTCGAACCCGCCGCCAGCGCCGACGCGGTATCGCCGCCGGCCACCGAGTAGGCGATGGGGAAGTTGCTCGCGCCGAAAATCGCCACCGGGCCGATGGCGATTTTTTGCAGGCGATGGTCCATGCGCGGGCGTGGCTGACGCTCCGGTTGTGCAGGATCAATGGCCAGTTGCAGGAAACGGCCGCTGCGCACGACATCGGCAAACTGGCGGAACTGGGTGGCCGCCTTGATTGCCTCGCCTTCCAGTTGCGCTTGTGGCAGGCCGGTTTCGAGGGCGGCCCGTGCGGCCAGCGCTTCGCGAACACTATCGAGATTGTCGGCAATGCGTTCGAGAAACGCCGCACGCACGGCGAGCGAGGTATGGCTGTAGACATCGAATGCTTCATCGGCCAGGGTCGCAGCCCGGTCGACGTCGGCCACACCACCCAGTGCGAACGCCGGTTCAATCGGCTGGTTGGTCGCGGGGTTGAGCGCCTTCAGGGTGCCTTCGCTGGCGGCGACATCGCTGGCGCCGATCAGCAGGTTGCCGGTCAATTGCATCACGCACCTGCCTGTGCCAGCGCGGCAACCAGTTCATCGGTGGTCAGGATGGCGTGAACGAAGGTCGGACCGTTCAGCTCATGGGCCGAATGCATCATTTCCGGCTTGAAGGCGGCGGTCGCATCCCGTACCAGGGTGACGTGATAGCCGAGTTCCTGAGCGTAACGGGCGGTTGCCTCGATGCAGGTATTGGCCAGCAGGCCGACGATGATCACGTGGGTGATACCCTTTTGCTTGAGGCGAAAATCGAGGTCGGTATTGGCAAAACCGCTGGAGCCCCAATGTTCCTGCACGACGATGTCGCCGTCCTTCGGCGCGAAGTCGGGGTGCCATTCACCGCCCCATTCCCCCCGTGCGAAGTGGTGCATATGCATGACCTTGCACTGGGTGGGACTCGGGTGATCCCAGTTTTCGTAGTCGCCTTTTTCCCAGCGGCGGTGCGGTACGATGACCACCGGGATGTTGAGCGCACGAATGGTGCGATCAAGCGTACGCAGGTTGTCGAGCAGGCCGACTTGCTTGGCAATGGGCTCGATCAAGGGGTAGATTTTTCCGCCATCCGACAGAAAGTCGTTGTAGGGGTCGACCAGCAGATAGGCAGTCCGGTCAAGAGGGTAGGTGGCGTTGGGCATGACGGTTCTCCGCAAGACAATCCGTGGATGGTGAAGTGTAGTTGCTCAGGATCTACGTTGATATGATAATCATAGTAACTAGGAAAGAGGCAATACCGCATGTCGGTGAAAACAACCGTTTCTGAAACCCTGTGTCCGATTTCCCGGGCCGAAGCCGTCGTGGGCGACCGCTGGACGGTGCTGGTCTTGCGTGAGTTGTTCATGGGCAGCCATCGCTTTGATGACATCCAGGCGCAGACCGGCGGTACGCCGCAAATGGTCGCGGCGCGCTTGAAGAGCATGGAGGCCGACGGGCTCGTGGAGCGCCGCGCTTACAGCGAACGGCCAAAACGCTACGAATATCACCTCACGGAAAAAGGCGACGCGTTCTACTCGGTGGTCCTGGCGTTGCGGGCCTGGGGTGAAACCTGGTGCAAATCCCCCGAGGAGGGCCTGGCGGTGGTGTATACCCACCGCAGTTGTGGCGAGCCTGCCGGGCTCGGACCGCTTTGCACCCATTGCGGACAGCCCTTGCGCCGCGCCGACCTGATCAGTGAACCGAGTGCCGCCTATGTCGCCGAACGAAGTGCCCGGCGCGACGCGTTCAAAGGCAGTCGCGGGGCCGATCCGGTAGCAGCGAGGGAATAAGACCAACGACGTGCCCGCCGCTGCGGGTTTGTATCCGCAGGTATCCGCAACACCCGCCGTTACCCGGGCATACAAAACCGCCGTTTCCCGACACCCGGGCGATACACGGCGGCCTTCAAATGGAACCACCGGCATCGCGCCACTTTCGGCGCGGCCTGGCGTGGTTCAACTGGAGGAAAGACAATGTTGCGTACCCACCCCCGTCACACCATCGGCAAGCTTGGCCTCGTCCTGGCCGCCGCAGGTCTCGCCACCGCAGCGAGCTTCTCTCAAGCCCAGGAAGCACAGCCGGCCCCGGCAATGAAAAGCTGGCAGCAGGGCCTGCATCGCACCGACCTGGTACGCGAAGACCTGGGCGCCGCGGATCGCGAAGTCCTTCAGGTGCTTGTGGACTTCGATCAGGGCGTGACGTCGCCCAAACATGCTCACCCGGGCGTAGAAGTGGCGCACGTGATCAGCGGCACTTTCGAGTATCAACTGGAAGGGCGGGCACCGGTAACGCTCAAGGCCGGTGATTCGTTGTACATCCCCGAAGGCGTCGCCCATGTGGCGAAGAACGTGGGCCAGGACAAGGCCTCGGAGCTGGCAACCTACATCGTGAAGAAAGGCGAGCCGCTGCTGATCCTGAAGGAATAGGCGGGCCATCGGGTCATTGCCGGCTGCAAACCTCCCACACACAACCGCGCAGCCAGCGATGCGCCGGGTCGGCGTCCATGCGCGGGTGCCACATCATCGAAACCGTGATGGGTGGCGTGGGGAACGGCAGGGCAAAGCAATGCATTCCCTGGCACAGGTTGCCGACGTGCCGCTGCGGTACGCTGGCGACCAGGTCTGAAGCCCGCGCCAATGCAATCGCCGAAGAGAAACCGGCGACAATGGTGGCGATGTCCCGCTTCAGTCCCAGCTCATTCAAGGCGTCGTCCATGACGCCTTTTTCGTGGCCCCGGCGTGAAACCAGAATGTGCCGGGCGGCGGCATAACGAACAGGCGTCATCTCGCCACGAGCCAGTGGATGGCCCTTGCGCACGACGCCCACGAACCGGTCGCGAAACAGCATCCGGGTCCGCACTTCCGGGCTGGTCGATTCGCCGATCACACCGGTTTCCAGGTCCACAGAACCTTCGCGCAGCAAAGTGCTGTCCTTGTTCAGCTTCTGCACGAAATTCAGGCGGACACCGGGTGCCTCCTGATGGATGCGGGCAATCAGTGGCGGTCCGAAATTTTCCACGAAGCCATCGCTGGTGCGCAGGGTGAAGGTGCGCACCAGTTGATCGAGATCGAGTGCCTCGGCGGGGCGCAGGACGGCTTCGGCGTCCTGCACCAGCGCGCCGACGCGTTCACGCAATTCCAGCGCCCGGGGCGTGGGAACCAGTCCGCGCCCGGCCCGCACCAAAAGTGGATCGCCCGTGGTTTCGCGCAACCGCGCCAATGCCCGGCTCATGGCCGACGGGCTCAGGCGCAAACGCTGCGCGGCGCGGGCCACGCTGCCTTCTTCGAGCAACACGTTCAGGGTGATCAACAGATTCAGGTCTGGCATCGGAAATACCTGTGGGAGCGGGCTTGCTCGCGAACGCGGTGTGTCAGCCAACGTTAATGGTGAAGCTGACGGCCTCTTCGCGAGCAAGCCCGCTCCCACACTGGGTTGTGGATAGATGGCGTGATATGCACGTATAAAGTGCAAATGCTGCGTCTTCCGCCATGTTATGGCCGGGCTTAGGCTTCGGACAACCTGTTTGCGGAGTCGCGAGAAAATGAAGTCCATATCGATTCGGGGTGCCTTGGCCAGCCTGTCGCTTTCCATGCTGCTGTCGTCCCTGGGCACCAGCATTGCCAACGTGGGTTTGCCGACACTGGCCGAGGCGTTTTCAGCATCGTTCCAGGCCGTGCAGTGGGTGGTCCTCGCCTACTTGCTGAGCATCACCGCGCTGATCGTCAGCGTCGGCCGGCTCGGCGACCTCCTGGGGCGGCGGCGATTGCTGCTGATCGGCATTGCGCTGTTCACCGTCGCCTCTCTCCTGTGCGCCCTGGCGCCCAATCTGTGGCTGCTGATTGCCGCCCGGGCCTTACAGGGCGTCGGCGCGGCGACCATGATGGCGCTGGCCATGGCGCTGGTGAGCGGGGCGGTGCCCAAGGACAAAATGGGCAGCGCGATGGGCATACTCGGCACGATGTCGGCGATTGGCACCTCACTGGGGCCGACGCTTGGCGGCGTGTTGATTGCCCAGGTGGGCTGGCAGGGGATTTTTCTGCTGAACCTGCCCTTGGGTGTCTTGGCGATCGGACTGGCCTGGCGCTTTTTGCCGCAGGATCGCCACGAGATGACCTCCACTCGACCCGATTTCGACGCGCTTGGCACCCTGGTATTGGTCCTGACCCTGTTGGCTTACGCGCTGGCAATGACCCTTGGACGCGGCAGCTTCGGCCCGCTCAATACGGCGCTGCTGCTGGTCGCGGTGATTGGCTTGATGGTGTTCGTGTTCGTCGAGCAGACCGCCGCGTCGCCGCTGGTCAAACTGGCGATGTTGCGCAATCCGCTGCTCAGCGCAGGGCTCGCCATGAGCACCCTGGTGACCAGGGTGGTCATGGCCACCCTGGTGGTCGGGCCGTTCTATCTGTCGGGTGCACTGGGGTTGAGTGCGGTGAGTGTCGGCCTGGTGATGTCGGCCGGTCCGCTGGTGGCGGCATTGGCCGGCGTACCTTCCGGGCGGCTGGTGGACCGATGGGGCGCACAGCGTTCGAGCTCGGTCGGGCTGATCGCCATGTTGACCGGCGCTTGCATCCTGCCGGCCCTGCCGATGGCGTTCGGTGTGCCCGGCTACATCGTGCCGCTGGCTGTCATTACCGCCGGTTATGCGCTGTTCCAGGCGGCCAACAATACCGCCGTCATGCTGGAAATCGAGGCGCAGCAGCGTGGTGTGGTATCCGGTTTGCTCGGGTTGTCGCGCAATCTCGGGCTGATCACGGGCGCCTCGGTGATGGGCGCTGTGTTCGCCTTCGGCACGGCCAGCGACGATATTTTGCAGGCGCAACCTGAGGCCATCGCGCAGGGGATGCGGTTGACGTTTGCGGTGGCTGCGGGGCTGATTCTCGTGGCTCTGGTGCTGGGAGCGGTCAGCAAAATCGTTTCACGTCGCTTGATCGCGCCGTGCTGAAAAACGGCGCGACTGTCGTGAAAACGACCTGTTTGCGCTGAACGCGAAGCCTCGCCAGTTTTCTGTTGAACGAGTGTTCAGTCTGGACTATGTTGGGGGCCACCTTCCCCCGGCTGGTTGCGGGCTTGCGTTTCTTCAATTCGAACGAGGCACTGGCATGCGGTTTTCACCCTTTGTTGAACGGATCAGTGGCCAAGGCGTTGCCGCCTGGGATATCCACTACGCGGCGAGCGCAGCACAGCGCAAAGGCGAGGACGTGATCATCCTCAGCGTCGGCGACCCGGATTTCCCCACCCCCGATTTCATTACCGATGCCGCCATCCACGCCTTGCATGAAGGGGATACCCACTACACCGAGATCGCCGGTCGCCAGGCCTTGCGCGAGGCCATTGCCGGCCGCTACAGCCAGTTGATCGACCGCGAACTGCAGGCGTCGAACGTCATTCTCACGGCAGGTGCGCAGAACGCCTTGTTCGCCACCTCGATGTGCCTGCTCGGTGCCGGCGACGAAGTGATTGCCTTCGATCCGATGTACGTGACCTACGAAGCGACGCTCAAGGCGTCCGGCGCCACGCTGGTGCGGGTGCCCTGCGCGGCGGACGCGGGTTTTCGCCTTGATGCCGCGGTGTTGGCCAAGGCCATCACCCCGCGCACCCGGGCGATTTTCTTCTCCAATCCGAACAACCCCACCGGCGTGGTGCTGGGTCGCGAAGAGCTGCAAGCCATCGCCGACCTCGCCATCGCCCATGACCTGTGGGTGGTGGTGGACGAGGTCTACGAGAGCCTCGCCTACGAGCGTGAACACCTGAGCCTGGCGGCGTTTCCGGGCATGGCCGAGCGCTGCGTGGTGATCGGCAGCCTGTCCAAATCCCATGCCATGACCGGTTGGCGCATCGGCTGGGTCGTGGCCAATGAAGCCCTGGTCAATCATGTCGAAACCCTGGTGCTGAGCATGCTGTACGGCTTGCCCGGGTTTGTCATGGAGGCGGCGCTCAAGGCCGTGCAATCCCATGACGAAGTCACCCACGGCATGCGCGAGATCTATCGTCGGCGCCGTGATCTGGTGGTGTCCGGCCTGGCGGATTGCCCGGGCATCAGCGTGCTCAACCCCGATGCCGGCATGTTCGTGCTGGTGGACGTGCGCGGCACCGGCCTGACCTCGCTGGAATTCGCCTGGCGTCTGCTGCGCGAAGCCGGTGTCTCGGTGCTGGATGCGGCGGCATTCGGCGAACCGGCCCAAGGGTTTGTACGGCTTTCGTTCACCCTCAGTGACGAACGCCTGGCCCAGGCCTGTCAGCGCATTCGTGGCTTTGTCCAGGTACTCAATGGTGAAGCGCCGCGGCCGGTGACCGGCACGGTGACCAGCGCCGCGCCCGTCGAACCGGTCGCGATCAAGACCATGATCGAAGTCGATGGCCTGCACAAACGTTTCGGCAATATCGAAGTGCTCAAGGGCGTTTCCCTGACTGCCCGCGAAGGCGACGTGATCTCCCTGATCGGTGCCAGCGGCTCGGGCAAGAGCACCTTGCTGCGCTGCATCAACATGCTCGAAGTGCCGGATCAGGGACGCATCCTGGTCGATGGCGAAAGCATTCACCTTAACCAGAATCGCCCCGGCGCACCGCTGGTGTCGGACGCCAAACAGCTTGTGCGCATAAGGTCGAGCCTGGGCATGGTGTTCCAGAACTTCAACCTCTGGCCCCATCGCACGGTGCTGGAAAACCTCATCGAAGCGCCGACCCAGGTCCTGCGTGAAAGCCGTGCGGAGGCCACTGAACGGGCCGAGGCCCTGCTCGAACGCGTGGGGCTGGCGGCCAAGCGCAACGAGTACCCGGCGTTTCTCTCCGGGGGACAGCAACAACGGGTGGCCATCGCCCGGGCCCTGGCCATGCGGCCCAAGGTCATGCTGTTCGATGAACCCACCTCGGCACTCGACCCGGAACTGGTCGGGGAAGTGCTGCGGGTGATCCGCTCCCTCGCCGAAGAAGGCCGGACCATGATCCTGGTGACTCATGAAATGGCTTTCGCACGCGATGTCTCTTCCAAAGTGGCCTTTTTGCATCAAGGGCTGATCGAGGAAACCGGTTCGCCGGACGAAGTGTTCGTACACCCACGCAGCGAGCGTTGCCGACAATTTGTCAACGCTCATCAGACTCGCTAACTCATCATAAAAAGACGGGAAAACAACATGGGAAATCGACGTTTTGCAAACTGGTTGACCGGTGCGGCCTGCGTATTGCTGGCCGGTATGAGTGCTGCCCAAGCGCAACCGATCAGGTTCGCGGTGGCAGCGGAACCCTATCCGCCGTACACCGAAAAACAGGCCAACGGCGTGTGGAAGGGCTTCGAAGTCGACCTGATCCACAAGCTGTGCAGCGAAATGAAAGCCGAATGCGAGATCAAGGAAGTGGCGTGGGACGGCATCATTCCGTCGCTGCTGGCGAAGAAGATCGACGTGATCTTTTCCTCGATGTCGGTGACCGAAGAACGGGAAAAACAGATCGCCTTCAGCAAGGCCTACTACGACTCGGTGATTGCTCTTGTCGGCCCGAAAGAGGCGGCGGTGAAGAAGTACCCGGATGACCTCAAGGGCAAGATCATCGGCGTGCAGAACTCGACCGTGAGCGCCAGTTACCTGAAGACCTACTACGAAAAAATCGCCGACGTTAAGTACTACGACACCCAGGACTCGGCCAATGCCGACCTGATTGCCGGGCGCATCGACCTGATGATGGCCGACGGCACCGCCATGGCCGCGTTCATCAAGACCCCGGATGCCAAGGACCTGGCCTACCTCGGCACCGTGCCGTATGACCCGATCTTCGGCAAAGGCGTGGGCGCCGGCCTGCGCAAGGACGACACCGAGCTCAAGGCCAGACTGGACAAGGCCATCCAGGAATTGCTGGCGAGCAAGGACTACGACGAGCTGTCCCAGAGCTACTTCGGCACCAGCGTGAAGCCTGCGTTCTGATGGCTGGCTAAACGCAAGTCCTGAGGAAAAGCAGATCCCTGTGGGAGCGAGCTTGCTCGCGATAGCGGTGGTTCAGTCAGCATTGATATTGACTGGCATGGCCTCATCGTCGGAACGCCGCCCGGAGCAAGCTCGCTCCCACAGGATCCGGCGGTGTGTTCACGACCGCATACTGGAGACTGATATGCCGGCAATGTTCGATCTGATCAATTTCACCGAGCAGGGATGGGGCAGTGCGCTGTTGAAGGGGCTCTGGATGACCCTGCAGATTTCCGCCGGGGCCTTTGTGCTCGGGCTGGCCATCGGGTTGGTGGTGGCGTGCCTCAAGCTTGGCGCGCCAAAGCCGATTGCAGCGCTGATGCGCGGCTACACCACCTTGTTCCGGGCGGTTCCGGAATTGCTGCTGATTCTGTTGCTGTACTACGTCGGCTCCATGCTCCTCAATTCGCTGATGACCCAGCTCGGCTATGGCGTGGTCAATGTCAGCGGACCGCTGGCGGCCATCGTGGTGCTGGGGCTGGTGCAGGGCGCCTACGCCTCGGAGATTTTCCGCGCGGCGATCCAGGCGATTCCCTTCGGCCAGATCGAAGCGGGCAAGGCGTTCGGCCTCAGCGGTTTCGGGCTGTTCCGTCGGGTCACGCTGCCGATCATGGCGCCGTATGCGATGGCCGGGATGGCCAACCTGTGGATCAACCTGATCAAGGACAGTGCGCTGATCAGCGTGGTCGGCACCAACGAGCTGCTGTACACCGCCAAGCAAGGCGCGGGATCGACGCGCCACTATCTGTTGTTCTACCTCACGGCCGCGGCGCTGTATTACGCGGTGACGCTGGTGTCCAACTACCTTTCGGGACGGTTGGAGCGACGCATTCGTCGCTGGATGCCTCTTGTTGACTGAACCGGCAGAGAGAATGAAATGATTCCAGCGTGGATAGTTGAATACGCGGCACTGTTGGGCCGGGGGCTGCAAACCACCCTCGCGATCCTGTTGATCTCCAGTGTGTTCGGTTTTGTCCTGGCGGTGTTGGTAGCGCTGGCGCGGATCTCGAAAAACAAGGTGATCGCCAGGGTCAGCCTGTTCTACACCAGCGTCACCCGCGGGACGCCTTTGCTGATCCAGATCTACATTTTCTACTACGGCCTGGGCAGCCTGTTTGCCCAGTTCCCGCTGATTCGCGGCAGTTTCCTCTGGCCGTACCTGCGCGACGGTTACTGGTACATCGTGTTTGCCCTGGTGGTGTCGGTGGGGGCTTATGTCGGCGAAGTGATTCGCGGTGGCCTGCTGGCGGTGCCCAAGGGTGAAATGGAGGCGGCCTCGGCCTTCGGCATGACCGCGCGCCAGTCCTTGCTGCGGGTACGCTTGCCCCGGGCGATGCGCCTGCTGCTGCCGACCCTGGCCGGGGAAACCGTGATGCTGCTCAAGTCCACGGCGCTGGCCTCGACCATTGCCGTGATCGATCTGCTCGGCGCCGCCAATGTGGTCCGCGCGCAGACCCTGCAGGTGTACGAACCCTTGTTGCTGGTAGCCGGAGTCTATGTTTGCCTGACGTTCCTGATCGAGGCGTTGTTTGCCTTTGCCGAACGGTGCGGGACGCCGGTACGCAGGTCGGCCTGATGAGTTCGCCACGGGTTGACCGGTCGTTGCAGGGCATTGGCCTGTGCACCTTGGGTTACGCATTCCTGTCGTTGCAGGATGCGGTCATCAAGTGGCTGGTGGCCGACTATTCGGTGGTCACCATTCTGTTCTGGCGCGCCGCCGTGGTGGTCGTGGCGGTGCTGCTGGCGGGGCGCCTGCGCCTGATCCAGCGGGCCTGGCGCTCGCCGAGCCGGCGCCTGCTGGTGGTGCGCGGTTTGCTGTCGATTGTCGCCTGGGTGCTGTACTACACGGCGGCCCGGGACCTGACCCTGGCCGAGATGACCACCCTGTATTTTTCCGCGCCGATCATGGTCACGGTGCTGGCGGCGGTGATTCTCAAGGAGCGCGCCAGCGGCTGGCAGTGGTTCAGCCTGATCATCGGTTTTGTCGGGGTGGTCATTGCCTGTCGCCCCGACAACATGACCGATCCGTTGCCGATCGTCCTGACCCTGCTGGCGGCGATGTGCTGGGCGTTCACTTACATCCAACTGCGCCAGGTGGATGAGCAGACCTCAGTGCTGGAGCAGATGCTGATCACCAACGTGGTGTTTGTGATTTGCATGGCGGTCACCTTGCCCTGGACCCACACGCCCGCGCCGATGCCCGCCTGGCTGGGCATGCTCGGCGCCGGCCTGGTGGGCGGCATCGGCCAGTTCCTGTTGTTCGCCAGTTTCCGCCGCGCCACCGCGACCTTGCTCGCGCCGTTCGAATACACCGGGCTGATCTGGGCGTTTGCGCTGTCGAGCCTGGTCTGGGGCACGCTGATGGACATGTCGCTGATGATCGGCGCCGGGCTGATTGCGGTCAGCGGCACGCTGGCGATGATCTTCGGCCGGCATCCGTCACAGGACGTCGTCGGTGCTGAATGCTCCGTGACGCAACCCCTTTATCCAGCAACGGCAGATGTGCAGTCCGTTGGCGGCGCTGAAGGTCTCGGGGTTCAGGCACCACTCGAGCCAGAGACCGTCGAGCATCGCCGATAAGCCGATGGCGGCCAGGCGCGTGTCGTGAATCACGAAGCCTTCGCTGGCGGCCAGCCCGTCGAGCAACTGGCGGATCAGATCAAGGTAGGCGCGGTAACTTTTTTCGTGGGACTGGCTGACGTGTTCGGAGTGACGGATCAGGCTCCAGAACACCACCCACACGCCGAGCAGTTTCGGGTCCATGACCCTGGGCGAGAACGAGCCTTCGAGGAAGGCATCGACCTTTTGCGCAGGTGTCACGACCTGCTCGATTTCCTGGAGCAGGGCCGTGGTCAGTTCGCTGGCGAGCCGCTGGTAGGTGTCGGCGATCAGTGCCTCGATGCTGCCGAAGTGGTGGTTGAGCAACCCCACGGACACCCCGGCTTCGGTGGCAATGCGCCGTACGGAAATCCCGGCGTGACCGTCGCGGCCCAGGCAGCGCAGGGTGGCGGCCACCAGCATTTCGCGACGGTCTTCGGGTTCGGCGCGGCGGTTTTTCGGGGCATCGGTTGTCACAAGGCTGTCCTTGGATGAGGTTCCACGATGCCGAGCTTAGTTGAACGTCTGTTCAATCACCAGTCTCGGCAGCAGCGATACAACGTTTTTCAACGTTTATGACGGGAGGGAAAGCCAATGCCGCAGGATATTTCGTTCAGTGTTCGCAACAACAACGGTGATGCCGTGCGGGTCGGTGCCTGGCGCTATGCAGGCGACGACAGCGGGCCAAACGTGCACCTGCAGGCCGGCGTACATGCCGATGAAATCGCCGGGATGCTGGTCCTGCACCTGCTGATGCAACGACTGCAATCCGCCGAAACCCAGGGCCGGCTCAAAGGCAACATCACCGTCGTGCCGCAGGCCAACCCGCTGGGCATCGGGCAGTTTCGCCAAGGGCGGATCCTCGGCCGTTATCACGACGCTACCGGGCATAACTTCAACCGCGCGTTCGACCAGTCGGCGGCCATGGAGCGACCTTCGACCTGCGTTCAGCAATGGCAAAAGCAACTGGTGCAACTGGCTGCCCCGGCCGACGTAATGCTCGACCTGCACACCGATGACGAGGCCTTGCCGTACCTCTACGTACACCGCAGTTTCTGGCCCCGTGGCCGCGAACTGGCGGCGGCGATGAAGATGGACGTGGCGATCATCTGGGATGACGGCGGCGATGGCTCCTTCGAGGAAACCATCATTGCCCCGTGGATACGCGACGGGGTCACTGCGGGACGCATGGCTGCGACCCTGGAGCTGCGCGGGTAGGGCGATGTCAGTGATCGTTACGCCGAGTCGGATGCAGAAGGGCTGTACAACTGGCTGTGCGGTTGCGGTGTCATCGATGAGTCAGTGGCGCCCGTGGACTGGCCCGTCGAAGCCGTGGAAATGGGCCATATGGAAACCATCATCGCCCCGCAACCCGGGGTGCTGATCTTCGAAAAGGAGCTGGGGGATTTCGTCGAGGAAGGCCAGCGCTTTGCACGGATTCTCGGGCGGCCGGGCGACCCGTCTTCCGAAGTGGTGTTGCATGCCGAACAAGCGGGGCGCCTGGTGACGCGCTATCGCGATCGCCTGATACCCCAGGGCATGGGGGTGGCGAAATTCACCGGTAGCCGGGTGTCGCGAAACTGGAGTGGTGGGTTGCTGGATCCGAACTGAGCCTCGCCCTCGCCACAGGGCCAGCGTTAGCCACAGATTCAGTAATTACTCGGGCGGGTCGATTTGGTCCAGCACCCGGTTCGCCGTGATTTCCGCCAGCATCACGCTGTTGGAAATCCCCAGCGGGGCATTTCGCGATCCGCCGTCCAGATGATCCGCCAACTGGTGCACCATCACATCGATCGAGGTCAGGGTCTCGACCAGATACACCATCAGGCTTTCGCTGTGATCAACTGACTACCGGCTTTCGTGTATCGCTGTGTATCAGGGCACCGGATCCGCGTACAGCCATACAAAACCAGCGCCTTACGGATACAGCCGGGATACACCACCGGGGCCAAATAGACCTGGCAAAGCGAGATGCACAACGTACCTCGCAACCAGGTTTATCAACCCTTGTGGTACGACCAATAACGGTCCAGCCGCGCAAATGATCCGGAGTATCAACATGTCTCGTTTCCAGTCGAACAAAACCCGTATTGGCCTGATCGCTGTTGCACTGGTCGGTGGTATCAACTTCGCGTCCTCGGCGTTTTCGGCCGACGCCTTGCCTCAGGGCTATCAGCTGGCTTCCGCGGAGAAGACCAGCGAAGGCAAGTGTGGCGAAGGCAAGTGCGGTGCCGAAGCCGGGGCACAAAAGACCCAGGCCGAGGGCAAGTGCGGTGAAGGCAAGTGCGGCGATGCTTCTTTCGCGCGCACCGACACCGATGATGACGGCCGCGTGTCGCTCAAGGAACTGCTGGCCGTGGCGCCCAAGGGCACTGAGGAATTCAAGGCGATGGACACCAACGGCGACGGTTTCCTGTCCGAAGGTGAGGTGTACAAGTTTCGCACCAACCAGTTCATCTCTAACGGCAAGAAAGTGCCTACCGAGCTGTTCACCAAGTTGAGCCAGGCTAAAGACTGATCGGCCGCAAACAAAAAAACCTTCCTGTGTTGAAACGCAGGAAGGGTTTTTGGCGTGTGCAGTACTGGTTTGGTCGTCAGGCGCGAAATTGCACTGTACTTGAGCACCGATTACATCGGATTTAACCAGCAGGCTCTGTAACCATGACCGGCAGAGAACGGCCAAGAGCGCAAGCGCGGGAAGTTGCATTGCATTTGAGTATCTACGAACTGACCTCAGTGCATCATTACACCGCGTGCAGGGGGACTTGCCGCCAAGGTGTCATTTCCCAACTGACCTCCATTTCACGTTGGCCAAGGAGCCTTATGAAGACCTTCTTGCTAAGGACGGCCCTGTTCGTTGTTTTATTTTTCTTTGCCTTGCTCTGCCTTCTCGTGTCTCTTTCCTCGTACAAGGAGGTGGACGAGACGAAGACTTGGCAGAAGTTGAATGCCACTGTCGCCACTGTCTCCATTTCTGAGGAGATGCGCAGTAAGGGTATGACCTATTGCCCTCTGGTTAACGTGACCTTTGAGTTGAACGGACAGCAATACACTTATCCGCTCGAAATATCGCAGCGGCCCTGTAGGACCAGCCTGGAGTCGGTCGAAAGATCAGTTGCAACACTCAGGGAGGGAAAAGCGATCGAAATTCTTGTCGACCCTGCAAAGCCGGGTAGAGTGAAGCCAGGTACTTACTCACTCGGTGGGTTTTTTTACTTCGGCGTTTTCTTGGGCACGCTAGCCTTTATCGGGGCCGTAGCTGTCCTGGTGTTTCCTGCTAAGAAATCTGTCAAGTTGACGCAAAGAGAAAGTATTTCACATTCAACTTTGAGCAAGAAAGAAGTTCAGAGAAAAGTTAGCGAGCTACTCGCTGCCGGCACTGCAAAGTCGGAAGTGTTTTCACAACTCTCCGGGCGGGGTGTAAAAGACAGTCATCTTGCCTACTTTATAGCCTCGTATGCAGATCCAATTCGTTGTGACGAGCACGATCGCAAGGTCAATATTCTCATTACGATAATACTCGCCCAGGCTTTGATTGCATTCTTTCTGGGATTGGATATCGGCGCCAGGATGGGCCCAACGGCCAAATGGGTTATGGGTGTTTCAATGACCTTGATTCCCTTGTTTTTGGTATGGGGCTTCTACAACCATCGCGTCGGCGCCTACAACGCGTACATACTCCTTGCGCTTCCCCAATTCCCAAAATCGTTTGCGGGGTTTACATCGAGTCCGGCAACAACCACTATCGCATTAGCTACAAGTATCGTTATCCTGGCTTTTGTTTGGTACGTCCGAGGAAAAATCTTTCCAGACTTCGTCTTCGTCAATCCCAGGAAAATCAAAGGCAAGTACTTTTTTACGGGCTGATCCATCATGCCGCCGGACCTGCCCGAACGGCTGTCCAGGCCTTTGAGTTCAATCGTTAGCGAAGACTGCTTCGGGTCGAAGTCCAACTTTCAACTAAAAACAAGGCCACAGAATGATCTGGCACCTAACAAGCGTTAGATTCCCATTGTATTAGAAGACAGCCCCTTACGAGCTCATCGCCTGAGATGTTGTTTATCGTCAACGCCATGGACGATGAGAACTTCGCCTCAGCGGTCAAAGATACGGGGCGCAAGAAACTGATCATCGCCGGGGTCACCAATGACGTCTGCACGGTCTATCCGGCGCTGAGCCTGGTGCGCGATGGTTATGAAGTACAGGTGGTTGCTGATGGCGGCGGATCCCCTGGCGTAATGGCGGATGATATCGCCCTGCGCCCGAAGGTGGTCAGTTGGTACAAGTCCTGATGACGGCACTTCAAGGCTAAATACACCTGTGAGCGATTTGCAGAACCATGATGTGTGGTTCTGCAAATCCTCAGGTGGGCAAGAAGGCTCGCTCCTACTAGCTGTTCGAGGCTACCTCCGGCAGTTGCGGGTGCGAGCCACATTTGAGTCGACCTCTCATCGTCCGCATTGGGTTGAATCCACAGCCGAAAGCGGACGTTCCCAGGCACCTGCGAAGTTATGGCGATTTAGTCTTGGTCCGTGGGAAATCAGTGCTCGCCATTAATCTTTCGTGAACATACTCCTCAAATTGTTCGGCTGGCAGTGGCGGGGAAAACAGGAAGCCCTGGTAGGTCTGGCAGCCATGCTTGACCAGAAAGGTGCGCTGAGCTTCTGTCTCCACACCTTCTGCAATCACCGAAAGCCCCAATATCTGGCTCAGGCTCACAATCGCGCAGGCGATGGCGGCGTCGTTGGGATCAACCAGCACATCTCTGATGAAGGACTGATCGATCTTGAGTTGATCCAGCGGAAGGCTCTTCAGGTATGACAGTGACGAGTAGCCGGTTCCGAAATCATCCAGCGAAAGGCCTATGCCGATCTCTTTCAACTCGATCATTTTGGCGACAGTACCTTCCATATCCTCTATCAGCAGGCCTTCGGTCAGTTCCAGTTTCAATTTCTTCGGATTGGCCCCCGTGTATCTCAGTACTTGCAGTACCTCCTCGACGAAGTCCGGATGGTGAAACTGGCGGGCGCTGACATTCACAGCCATACCCAGTCGGGCGGTTTCCGAATGCTTTGCCCAGGCAACCAGCTGAGTGCAGGCTGTCTGCAGCGCCCAACGGCCTAACGGCAGAATCAACCCCGTGTCCTCTGCCAATGGAATGAACTCGCCTGGTAACACGACCCCGCGCTCAGGATTCTGCCATCTCATCAGTGCCTCTGCGCCAATGATACGGCCCTCACTATTCACCTGCGGCTGGTAATGAAGAAGGAATTCGTTGTTTTGCAAGCCTTGGCGCAAGTCTACTTCCAGTCTGGCGCGTGCCGTGGCAACCGCCTGCATTTCCGGATCGAAGAAGCGCATGGTATTGCGGCCCGCCGCTTTGGCGCGATACATCGCCAGGTCAGCGCGCTTCATAATATCGTCCACTGTGCTCAGCTGCCCCTGGAACAGCGCAATGCCGAGGCTGGGGGTGCTGTGGTGCTCATATCCATCCAACTGGTAGGAAATGTTCAGAGAGTTGAGAATCTTTTCGCCAATAGCCTTGGCCTGGATAGCTGCTTCTGGAGGATTTTCATTAAGGCCATCCAGCAGGACGACGAATTCGTCTCCGCCCAGGCGAGCCACGGTGTCGCTCTCGCGTATGCAGCCGCAAAGGCGCAGAGCAACTTGCTGCAGCAACATGTCGCCTCTGTCATGCCCCAGCGTGTCGTTCAGTGCCTTGAAGTTATCCAGGTCAATGAGAATTATCCCGTTCGTCTGCAGGCTACGGGAGCTGCCCGCCAGCAGATGCTGTAACCGGTCCAACATGAGCCGCCTGTTGGCCAGCCCGGTCAACTGATCGTAGAAGGCCAAACGCTGGACCTCTTGCTCAGCGGTCTTACGGTGGGTGATGTCAGTATTTATCGACAGAACGGATTGCGGCTGGCCATCATCGTCTCGCACCAGGGTTCGATGACTTTCGAGCGTGATGGTGCAGCCATCCCGGCGTCGAAGTGTAACTTCGTCCGCCCAGTCACCCGTTTCTATCAGGCTGTTAGTGGCCGCATTGAAAGCGGCGCTACCCTGGTAGATCAACTCCTGTGCCGATTTGCCGAGTGCCTCTTCCTTTGACAGACCGTAGAGACGCTCGGCACTTTTGTTCCAGTACAGGATGCGGTTATCCATCCCGTGAACGACAATGGCGTCCTGGGCCTTGTCCAGCAGCGATGCTTGCTGGCGGGCCTGCTTCTCGCTTTCGCGCAGCACTGCCAGATAACCTTCCCTTTCGGCTGCTTGCGACTCCATTTCGCGCCTGATCTTGCCCCCGTAGATAACGGCCGCACTGACCATCAGTAGCACGAACACCACGATCGCGTATTCGACCCGGCGCAGTTCTTCGACCGACTCAAGCTCCTCCTCCAGGAGCTTGCTTTGAATCAGGCCAACGCGATCCCGCACGGTACTGAGTGAGGCGAGCAACAGGGCAAACTTCCTGTCCATCGTTGCCATGCGTTTACCGGCATTATCCGACTGCTCCTCCCTGAAGTAGGAAAAGATCAGCAAGGCCTCGTTCACCATTTCGACCATCGCGGCATCAACTGCACCCACCTCATCCTTCAATGCATGGGTAAAGGCTTGTATATCTGCACTGTGTTCAGCCTCATTGGCGATCCGTACTTCCAACTGTTTTTTGGCCATTGCCAAATGCTCGTTGAAGGCGCGCAAGGCTTCATTCATGTTCCGCGATTCGGCTTCAACATTATGTGTATCGAACACATTATTGCCCGGCGCATTGACTGTGGAAGCCAGGCTGCCCAGCGTTGAATAGCTCGACAGCTGTTGGACCCACGACTGGTTTGCCTTGATGGAGCGGTGATAGGTATCGACGATCAGGTGATTCAATAGCACGCTCAGCACAACAACCAGCACGTCGAATCCCGCAAGAAAAAAGTACATGCGGTGCCATTTGGTCGAGCGCGGCTTATTTGAACTGGTGGGTATGGCTTGCTTTGCGGCGCTTTTATTCCTGAAAGAATCCATTTCACAATCTCCAAACATAATCCTTCTAAATTGAGCAATAGAAGCGGTATTCGGAAACCAATTAACCTTTTGTGCCGACACCTGAACCTGAGAACACATCGCATGTAGCATTAGCCAAATTTTTTCTCTGTTCTGGATTCACGCTGGTTTTCGTGAGCGAAGCTCCCGAGACAAGCAATCGCTACCGAAGCTATACGTCTTAAGTGTCACGCCAACCAACTATTCGACACTAAGCAATGCATTTGGCGATGCTAATTTCATGGTGAAATTTTTTACTCTCGGAAGCAGTCTCTTAACATTTCGGCGATAAAACGAAATCATTTTCATTTGTTGTGTTTGACATCATCGTTTCAGGTAACGATTCTCCTCGCTCTCCATTGTAGAACTGAACGTCGGCAATCACTTTTGCCAGATGTTCTGTTCCTTTCAATTTCCTCAGCCTCGTTCTGCGCCTCTGGCGAGCGTGCAGACCTTGGCCAGCATGTCTGGGGTGAGCATATCCCCGTTTTCGCAGTGCCCAGCCGCACCGTAGCGAAAGTCGATTCGATCCTGAGTGATCCCAACAGAGCTAGTCCAAACCCTGCGCCTGCAGGTGCAGGGTTCGCTCCATGTCTTCCCGAGTGTCGTTGCGGATTTGCGCCCCTGAACTGGATGCTTCACGCAGAATAGTCGGGTGACACAGGGCACGTTGCGGGTCATTTCCGCGCAGCCTGCCGGACTGCCTGATCAGTTTCGACAGCAGACCAAGCATAGCCGCTAATTTGCCATTATTCTGTTCGCCGACTGCTCCAGGTCGGTAGCAGCCCTTGATGGTCGGCAGCTTTCGGCCCAGAGTGTGTAAAAACGCTCATTGCTTCATCGTCTTGGCGCATCGACGTTTGTCGGCTGATCTATCGCATCGTCAGCGTCACGGCTTGCATCGGTAACGACCTGGAGCACGCGAACG